>NZ_JBHSHQ010000016.1:0-100096 GCF_042652985.1 Ruoffia tabacinasalis
GTTCAAGAAAACGCGATTTGCCTGGCTCAGGAAATCGCGTTTTTGTGGTCTTATTGGAACGCTATATGCACATAAGCTATACACATTAAGTTTAGTACACTTATAGCATATTTAGTTTGTGCTACAAATACTAATTTCACCCAACGGTAAATAATTGACTTAGAATCGACTACTAGGCGTATAATTAAAACTAGCGAAAAAAATATTAAATGCCTCACAAATTCATTATCCCAGGATACATATTTTATTCCGATAGCTTGCAAACAAAACATAATACCCGAATACAACATACAATATTCTGGTTTACTTGCATGAAAACCACCCACACACATTCTTAAAGGGATATACATAAAAAAAACAATAAACAATTCTTCAATTACGTTAAAAAATAGCCCGATTATCGCAGCAAGAATGAATCCTAGCAATTGAAAAATAATTATTGAAATACCAAGGGAAACACATTCAACCTCTACATCAGATAATGACATTGAACGACCTAATTGTTGTGATAATTTAGTAACCATCTTTATTTGAAAAATACTCCTCAATGTTTTTGCTTCGTTTTGGCTCATAAATAATTATAGAGCTCAAATTCTCAGTGACATTGAACTTCACAATAAACATTATTCCGATGTAACAAAACCTTAAGCAATATTTTAAGTATTTTTTCAATTACTCCCTCCTTTTTCATTTACTATAACCATCATATAACACTTATTTGTATAATTTCCCAGAATGTAACGAAACTCCCTTAATATGTAACGAGAATAAATTAATCTAATATATTCAAAAAAACATGTATAAATGTTAGTATAATATTATAGAATCATTAGGACATTTCATTCGGGAGGCTCAATTTGACTACATTTGATATTTTTTATTTATTGATTACTCCGATTTATGTTTATAATCTTTGGTCCTATTTCCAAGTGAGATTTGGGTCTAACTCTGAGTCTTTAGGGAAAAATTTATTTGTTTGTTTTATTAGTTATTTATTAATTAGTAGTGTCTATCTTTTTTTTGAAACTCCTCTATTAACCGTCTCAATCAATATTATGTGCATAATATTAATTTCAAGACTCTATATTAGTGAGATTTTTAAACAGATTAGCGAGAGTATCATCTTGTTAGCTCTTTTTATTATCATTGAACTTATTGTTGTTACCTTATTAAATATATATACAATAGATTTTCAAGATACATCGAGTTACCAATCAATCATGTCAGTCGTCTTTACCTACTTAGTTGAGTTTCTATTTATCAAATATTTACACCGCCGTAAATATCGCGCGCTACATAAGAATAAAAATATTTTTTTATACACCATCCAATTTATTATTCCATTGATTACTATTATCATTTTTTTACTTTTCTTATGGATTAATTTGTCTGGAACTATTTTGATGTCGCTAGCTCTATTCTTCCTCCTTATTAACATCATCTTATTCGAGCTTTATGATGCTTTGGCTAAGAGTTTTGACTTATTATCAGAACAACAAAACTTCAAGCAAGAACAGCTTGAATACGCCAGTCACTTAAGATTATTAGAATCTCATAACGAGGAATGGAGACAATTTCGTCATGATATTAAGAATCGTTTGACACCACTGTATGGCTTCATTCGTCAATATCCAAACTCGGAGCTTGAGAGTATCTTAATTGATATTGTTCCTGATAATTTACAGAAACCAGTTATCGAAACAGGTCATATTGCTATCGATGGTATAATCAATTCGAAGTTACATTCTGTTTCAGATAATGAGATTGAAGTAATAACGGATATCGTCGTTCCTAAGGATATTTATATTGATTCTATTGATCTCGCTGTATTATTAGGGAATTTGTTAGATAATGCGATTGAAGGGTGTTTGACAGTGGAAGCTAATCGGATAATTAAACTAAAAATATTGTTTGAAGGGAATCGACTCAAAGTAAGAATTGCTAACACCTTTGATGGTATCGTCAACAAGCAAGGCCAACAGATTCTGTCACGTAAAGATGACACGTCCATTCACGGCTTTGGTTTGAAGAGTGTGCAACGAATTGTTGAAAAATACCAAGGGTTACTAAAAATTGACCATACCCAAGAAACCTTTACCGTCTCAATCATATTGAATGAAACGCCCAGTGAAAACGTTGATAAGGAGGTAAAAGATGATTGAAATTCTGATATGTGATGATCAAGAAATCATTACTAAACAATTGAGTCAGCTCATTCAGGAATATACTCTACAGCACAAAACTTCTTTTTGGGTTAAAAGTTACCAGTCAGGTGAACAGTTAATCACATACCTTCAAAAAGAAGAGCCTATGAAGCGAATTATCTTATTAGATATTGAGATGCCTATAATGAATGGACTTGAAGTAGCTAAGTATATCCGTCATGATTTAAAAGATTATGCCAGTGAGATTATCTTTGTAACAGGAACGAATGGTTATGAGCGCAACTTATTTCAAGTTAAGCCTTCTGGCTTTATTCCTAAGCCCATCAAACGCACTCAATTATTCGAAACATTGGGTAGAAGTTACCAATTACTCGAAACACAATCTCCTTTCTTCAACTACAGCCAAAATGGAATAGATAAGTCGATTCTCTTAGATAATATTCTATATTTTGAAAGTCATGGTAGAAAGAAAGTCATCGTTTCCCAGCATCATAATGATTGGTTCTATGAAAATATGTCGCAACTTAATCAAAGATTGGAAGAATATCCACAATTCGTTCATTGCCATCGGTCATACATAGTGAATGTTAATCATGTTGTTCGAATAGATGGTTCAGATTTAGTTATGGAGAACAAACAATTAATCTCTGTGAAGCCTAAGGAGCGTGCAAGAGTTGAACACGTTCTGCTGGAATTGTTCTAGCTACAGATTAACTGAAGAAGTGGCTAGTTCTTTTTTGTGTTGTCGATAGCAAAAAGACCCCTCAAGCCTAATCTCTAGGGCTTAAGAATTCTCTCATCATCAACTAAAACAACTCATCCAATAAGATATAATAACGTAACTTATCCCAGTCAGGTTCTAATTCCAACTTCTCGAATAGTAAGTTGCTATAGTTTTCAATCTCTTGTTCAGTAAATTCGCGTAATACACCGAATTTTCCTTTTAGATTATTCAACAAACTGCGATAACAGATCGCAATATCCTGATAAATATCGGAGACGCCACTTTGCCCAAGGTCAATAAAGCCTGTTAAGTAGGAACCACTAGCAATTAGATTAGGTAAACTAAAATCTCCATGAGACAATACTAATTTCTCTTCTTCAGGACGATTATTATCCAACCAATCCCATAATGCCTCTGGGCTATTGAATCCATCTTCACCAAACGTTCCTTCCTCAGCATCATTCACATCAACCAAGTTCTTTTCTACACGCTCTTTTGCTGCTGCTAACTTGTCTTCTAACAATTGTGAACTGGGGCAATGTGTTATATCCACATTCCAAAGTAACTTAAGACTATCAGCTAACAACTCAATTAAATCCTCAGTCGATCGTCTGACAATGACTTCATAAGACGGATCTCCTTTTAATTTCTCCATTAATAAGTAGTTTATTCCTTCGACTTGAATATTTTCAAAAATTTCAGGTACTGGTAGATGATAATTATTCCACCAATTAAGCATTAGCACTTCGTTTTTAACTTCATCAGAAGATGATTCTATCTTAAGAACGCAATCATCTAAAATCATTTTCTTTGCCTTCGATTTACCTATCAAATCAATTTGAAAATTCTGGTTATCAATATATTTTCGGATTTCTTTGGGTATTACTAGATTCATCTCATCACTCCTCAATTCTATTCAATACTCTATTATATACATGTAATAGGAAAGCGATATCATTTTGTATTACTCTTGATTTTACACCATGGAAGTCATTTTGCAAATGGATTCGAATCTTTCATTACTTTTTTATAAACAAATTGTACAATATTCTTTTCTTCGCAAGTGTTTTTAATTGTATTTTTTGCACTATAAACGTAATCTTAAGTAACAATATAATAAAAGGAGACAATACTATGGCAAAGATACTCATAACTGGAGCAACAGGTACCATTGGTGTCGAATTAGCAAAGCACCTTATTACTAAACACGCGCTTACTTTAGTCGGACGTGATTTTTCTGACCTTCCTGATGATATTCAAAATAAAGCAACCATTGTTAAACGCGATTTACTTGAACCTGAAAATTGGAACGGCTTACTAGATGGCATCGAATATGTCATTCAATTGGCTGGTGAAGCTGATCAAGAGGCTGGTTTCTATGAGAGCTTGTTAGATTTGAACTACAAAATCCCACATAATTTGTATGACGAAGCAACACGCGCCAAGGATCTGAAGCGCATCATCGTCGCTAGTTCGATTCATATCGTTGATGGTTATCCAGACGGTGTTGAAGTCAAGACCACGGATCCAATCCGTCCTGCTAACTTATACGGCGTATCTAAAGCATACTTAGAAGGTTTAGCTGCTTACCATGCTTATTCAAATGGCATTGAATCTATTGCGATTCGGATCGCAGATTATAAAGTGAGCGACGATGAATTAGACGAAGAAGTTGATGAGTACGGCATGGCGATGTACTTATCTAAAGAGGATATGAATCGTCTTATAGATGGCTGTATCGAAGCAGAATTAAAAGAACCCTTCTTAATTGTTAATGGAGTCTCTAATAACACATTTACTCGCCTATCTAATGAAGAAGCAAGAGTCAATTTAGGTTACAACCCTCAAGATAATGCGTTCGAGAAGAAGAATATTTTTTAATCAACAAAAGACGTAGATGAAAATCTACGTCTTTTGTTGTCTACATATTTATATGTTTTGATGCTTCTCGAATTGATAAAGGAGCTAGTTCAGTCTGATACTGCCTAAGAAAATTCTTGACCCATTCTTCATTTATTCGCGCATAATCACGTAATGCCCAACCAATGGCTTTATTAATAAAGAATTCGTTGCTTCCTAAATTATTCATAATCGTTCGAGTCAGTAATTGAGTATCGGTTGCTTCCTTCATACTTAATTGATGAATAATCGCTACGCGTCGCAACCATAAATCATCTGATACACTCCATTCAATGATTGTTTCTTTTAACTCTGGATACTGTGTTTGAAGATAGCCCACTCTTTTCACTAAAGCATCCACAGAATCCCACCAGGACTTTGTTGTAATAAGTTTTTTCAAATGATTGATATCGTCTTTTTTCAAATAAGTTTGCATATCATTTAAATAGTCAGTGGCAACATATTGGAATTCACGTTCCTCCTGTTGCCAACATTCTTGGACGAAATTCCAATCGATAATAGGTGTATCTGGATTCACTTTAGACAGTGCTCGTGCTTCTTGTTTAGCTTCTTTGAAATACGGCTTTGCTATATTCCGACGTGCTACGCTTTTAAGACCTAAAAAAGGAAACTGATTTCTTAAGTACGCTGACATTGCTTGGGCATCGTCTGTTCGGTGGCCTTTCATCTCTGTGATTAATTGTTTAGTATCCATTATGAGTCGTACTCCTTTCAACAAATTTTTGATATATTCTCAATCTTGGAGGATGGATTTGAACTTTCTTTTAAATCCACATCTCATCACTTTCTTGCTCTTCCTCAAGTTAAATGATGTATCCTGATAGTAAGTATGATGCATTCATCAATAAGAGCCCCCCGGTTGCATAACAAGCTAGCCCAGCACTTTTAGCGGATATTATTAATTGATTGACTTTACCTTTACCATAAATAACGGCCAATAATACTGATAGAACAATCGGCATAATAATATAAGCAACTTCTTGATACAGCCAAGCATACATTAGAAAATGAACCGCACCTACGATGCTAAATATAAAAGGAATGATAGTATAGTGCTCTCTTTGGAACATAGCAATCAACAATGGTATTGCTAACAATTGACTCATCGCAATGATAATACTTAATGAATTTAAAATGCCCGTATCCGGTCGTAAGGTAAATGCACCAACAATATATAAAATGAGTAAAGCGATTGGTAAAGCAACTATTCCCTGAAACAGAGTGGCAATGGCTGCATAGTTTAATTTAATTTTTTGCCATAATACTCCGCATATTAACCATGTTATACCATAAGCGACAAGAAAAGGGGCACCTGAGTAATTTACTCTAGCAAGCTCTTCCAACAATTCAATCATAACTTTAGCTCCTTCCTAACTTTAAACAACGTCTCTATGACTTAATCCTACCTGATTGCGTTTAATTCACCTAATAAAAAACATCCCTACTTCATAAGTAAGGATGCCATATGTTAATAGTTAGCTACATAGTGTCCGGAAGTAACTTCTTTTAATGCTACAACTTCTTTATTTGGTTGCCACGCTTTTAGCGGATTAGAGTCTACCACCTTCGACTTCATCTGTGCATCTAACCTTGGAACAGCTTGAAGTAATTGTTGTGTATAGGGGTGTAGTGGATTCGCGTATAATTCGTTCGTTTCTGCTACTTCTACAATTTGTCCTTGTTGCATGACTGCTACTCGGTCACTAATTTGTTTCACGACTGCCAAATCATGAGCAATGAACAGATAAGTTAATCCTAGTCTGTCTTGCAGTTTCTTTAAGAGTTCAATAATTTGAGCTTGGATTGACACGTCTAAGGCAGATAAAGGCTCATCAGCCACAATAAAATCGGGCTCAACAGCTAACGCACGTGCAATCCCAATCCGTTGTCGTTGCCCTCCTGAGAACTCATGGGGGAAGCGTGTCGCAAAGTTTGGATCGAGCTCAACTAAGCGAAGCAATTCCTCCACTCGCGCCCGTCTTTCTTTCGAGTTCTTTACTAAACCGTGCGTGTCTAGAGCTTCTCCAATAATATCTTCGACTTTCATTCTGGGGTTTAATGATGCATAGGGATCTTGAAAGATTATTTGCATATCTTTACGGACTTTCAACATTTCAGCTTTGGTTAACTGTTGTAAATCAAACCCTTGGAAGATAATTCGTCCACTCGTTGGTTTATATAATTGAAGGATGGCACGCCCTAATGTGGATTTTCCAGAACCTGACTCGCCTACAAGCCCTAAAGTCTCTCCTTTATAAATATCCAAATTAACTTGATTGACAGCCTTTAATTGCTTCCCTTTACCAATATCAAAGACTTGTTCCAATTGCTCAACCGATATTAAAGGTTGAGCTTTATCTTTTTCTTGGGTATTTTTCTCTTCTTCGATTCTTGGGACGGCATCAAGTAATAGGCGTGTATATGGATGTTGAGGGTGATTAAAAATCTCATCAATCGGACCTTGTTCAACGATTTCACCTTTTTGCATTACAATGACTCGACTACAAATTTGTGCGACAACACCGAAATCATGTGTAATCAACACCACCGATAAATTCAATTCTTTTTGTAACTCTTTAATCAGTGCTAAGATTTGAGCTTGAATGGTCACATCTAAAGCCGTTGTTGGCTCATCCGCAATGAGTAAACTTGGATTCGCTGCTAAGGCAATCGCAATCATAATTCTTTGTCTCATCCCACCCGAAAACTCATGGGGATAGTGATTAAAGCGTGTTTGAGCATCTTTAATACCAATGGATGTCATCAATTCAATTGTCTTTTCTCGTGCTTGCTTTTTGCTCATCCGTTGATGCAAGCCAATCACTTCCACCACTTGATCACCAACAGTCATTGTTGGATTCAATGAACTTAATGGATCTTGGAAAATCATTCCAATATCTTCACCCAATATTTTACGTAAGGCTTTTGGTTTAATATCTAGGAGGTTGTGCCCTTTGAATTCAATCTCACTATCAGAATGAATGATGGCATTATCAGGTAATAGTTGGGTAATTGAACGGGCCGTCATACTTTTCCCACTACCTGATTCTCCGATAATCCCAACAATTTCACCTTTTTCTACTGAAAAGGAAATATTTTTTAATACTTCCTCTTGTTGGTCTTCACTTTCAAAGCTTAAGCCTAGTTGGTTGACCTTTAAAATATCAGACATTTACTCACTCCTATACTTCTTTATATACGTTGATATCTGTTAATACACAGCGATTATTATAACATAGCAACTATCCGAAAGAGGCGAGTAGATCAGACAACCGTCATTCAAAAATCCGAATGCTAGCCTTCGAAAATCCCCATGACTGGTTTTAGTCTTGAAGCGTTATACTAAATTAGTCTGATTCAATCCGTTATTTTTTCTTTGGAGGTGAAATATTTGAATCAATCTGAACAATGGTCTTTGATTTACCAACAAATGCAAAGACAATGGCTTTATAAGGTAGCCCTTTGGGTACTCGGCTTTCCTTTACATATTATCTTTTTCGTCCTTCAAATCGTAAATTACTTGAAGAACAGAGCCCAACCAGCCGTTGAGCGACTCTCTCAAACAGAGAAAGAAGCGATAAAACAACAATTATTAGAAGAAGAGCGTAATAAACAACGCTACTTCAACCAAAATATTAATAAAGAGAAAACTGAAAAAATCGTTGCTCAGCGATTAAATAACTATATTCAAACTTTAATCACTGAAGATGAAGATATTTCAAAAAGTGTCTCTCTTTCAGATATTTATTCTCAATGGGTTTCAACCCCAATCGGCTTTATTTCGAGTATTATGTTAGCTTTACCGATGTATCTATTAATGACAATTTACCGTTTTCCAATTATTAGATATATTGCTGAAAGACTATTCTTAATGGTCTTTGTTATCTTTGGGGTGACTTGGATTGTCTTTACTTTACTTTATTTTTCACCCTCAGATCCAGCCCAAAATATATTAGGTATTCAAGCAACACCAGAGCAAATTGATAATTTCAATGTGCTTCATGGCTTAGATGATTCTTATTGGGTTCAGCTCCTACGAACAATTAAAGGGGTTGTAACCTTTGATTTAGGCTTCACATATGTAGGGAATGAATTGGTTATTGACGCTTTAATACGCCGTTTCCCTATTACTTTACAAGTTACTTTCTTCTCTTTAGCTATTTCATTAGTTATTGCGATTCCTGCTGGTATTTATTCGGCGGTGAAAGTGAATTCTTTATTTGACCAGTTCTTTATGTTCATTGCTTTAATCGGTCTATCGATTCCAACATTTTGGTTAGGTTTAATATTTATCTTAAACTTTTCAATTCGTAACCGTTGGTTGCCTGCAACCTTTAATCCGGACAATCCGTGGTCACTACTGATGCCTGCAATTGTCTTAGGTACAAGCTTAGCTGCTTCTGTTGCAAGGATGACACGGGCTTCGACTTTAGAAGTGATTCATGAAGATTACCTTCTAACAGCCAGGTCAAAAGGAATGTCGAATTGGCGCATCATCTGGCGCCACATTATTCCTAACGCCCTCATTCCAGTTATTACGGTGATTGGTCTGCAATTTGGTGGGATGTTAGGTGGCTCAGCCGTTACCGAACAAGTTTTCAATATTAATGGGGTTGGTAGTTATATTGTAGAGAAACAATTTGTGCCGGATATTCCAGCTGTTTTAGGTGGGGTTATCTATATCGCGATTATTGTATCTTTAGTCAATTTAGTCGTTGACCTACTGTATGCACTTATTGATCCACGTATTCGAACAACGTTAAAAAATTAAGCTTAGATAGAAAGGAGTTTGGCTTTGATTCAATCTTATTCATCGGTTGTAAAACGCTATTTACGTTTTGCTTCAACACTTTCGATCGTCTTCTCATTAGCGGTCGTGTTATTTACATATTTAAGACAAGGAACAGATTGGAGTTTAGTGACTATCGGCTTCGCCCTTACTCACCTGATACTCAGCTTCATAAACTTCTTTATTGCCAGACGCATTCAAAACAATGGAAAAGTTCATCCTATGCACCGCGTATGGGGCTTTGTCCTTATGTTATCCGTCTTATTAGGGAATCCATTTAATTTTATTACGGGGATGTTCTTAGTATTACGCAAACTCATGTCGTATCAAATATATTTAATCTTCGCAGTACTCGTTGACTTAACGATTATTGTGACAACAAGTTTAAACTTTTTCAAACCTACAATGAGCCCGACATTTATTATCGGTTTAGTCTTATTGGGCTTCAGTTTACTCTTTCATTGGGGACTTGCTCTATTTAGTGCTCACTTGAAAAACGTGTCTAAAACTCAGTTATATATTATTATCGCCTTACTTGTAGTCACTTCATTCAGTGGAAATTTATTAAGTTTGATTGCTGCTTGGTTAATCTGGCGAGAACATCATAATCAAGCAAATGTGCGCCGCCGCAGTGTCTTTTCAAACATTTCTCGTCATGAAGTCGCAATCTTTGGGCTTTATATTATTACCTTTATATTCGCCATGGCGATGACAAGTTACTTAACCTTTGAGTATAGTTACGCCGTAGAAAATAATTATACGGCGATTTTACAAGCACCAAGTATGACGTATCCTTTAGGAACCGATAATTTCGGGCGCGATGTCTTTTCACGCATGGTCTTTGGTGGTCGGATTTCTTTATTAGTTGGGGTCTTGGCTACTTTAGCGCCTCTACTAATTGGTGGTTTCCTAGGTGCAGTCTCAGGTTATTACTCACACCGCGTTGACCAAACAATTATGCGTTCCTTGGATGTCTTGTACGCGATTCCTGGTATTTTACTGGCGATTACGATTGTGACGGCTTTTGGGACATCGACTCAAAACTTAATTCTTGCTTTGAGTATTGGTGGCATTCCTGGTTACGCCAGAACAATGCGGGCTAACGTGCTTCAAGTGAAGCAATTAGAATATGTTGAAGCTGCCCACGCCGTTGGGGTCAGTGATGTAAAAATCATTTTAAAACATATTATTCCTAATGCGAGTGCCCCTATGATTATTCGATCATCGCTTACTGTCGCGACGGCAGTTATTTCAACAAGTAGTTTAAGTTATTTAGGTTTAGGGGTTGAAAGTCATATTCCTGAGTGGGGTAACATCTTACGTATCGGAAGTGACTATCTAGAAACACAACCTTACTTAGCTATCTATCCAGGTTTGGCTATTATTGCCTTAGTTTTATCATTTAACTTCTTAGGAGACGGCTTACGTGATGCTTTAGATCCTAAGATGACTCAATAACACGTAAGCATTTTATGAAGAAAGTTGGTGAGCTGTATCGATGAACACAGATGAAGATTGTTGTAAGTGTCGTAAATATTCAAAGCAAAATAAAAGGAGATTTTTCATGAATAAAATTTTAAACAAATTATTTTTAACAGCCTTAGTATTAGTTGGAGTAGTCGCTCCCGTCGCAACTACTGTACAAACTGCCAATGCTCAAGAAGCTATTCCCATTACTATCTTAGCTCAATCAGCATCCGAACAAGATGTTAATATTGTCCGTGACCAATTAACTCGTGCTGGATTCCAAGTTGAGACAAGTTTACAACCGGATTATGCAAGTTTTAATGCTCAAAAAGAAGCAGGAAATTATGACTTAGCTATCTCAAGTTGGACGACCGTTACAGGGAACCCTGATTACGCTGTTCGTTCATTATTTAAATCAGATGGGGATAACAGTATTATGAGTAACCCGGAAGTGGATGAGTTAATTGAACAAGCAGCAACGGAAACACCGGAAGAATATGTGAACACGTATACTGAATTCGAGAATCAATTAGTGACTGAAAATGCGTATATCGTGCCATTATATACATCATTAAAAGCACAAGCCTTTAATCAAGAAGTATTAAACCCAGATTCAATTCGTTTGTCTAAATCGAGAGCTTTTGCTTGGGAACCTGTATCATATGTTGATGAAAGTCTACATGCAGAACGCCCGCTTCTATTAACACAAACGTCATCACAATTAACTTCATTAGACCCAATTAAAGGGAATGATGGAAGTATTAACCAGTTAAATACAAATATGTATGTGCGTTTAATTAACTTAACTGATGATGATCAAATTACATCTGAAAATTCTTTAAGTTATAACCACGCCATTGCAGATGGAAACTCAGAGTATTACTTCATCTTACGTGATGATATTAACTTTGCTCAAATCGAAGACGGTGCAGCGGTTGATACAGGTGATTTAGTATCGGCTGAAGATGTTGTTTACTCACTCAATCGTGCAAAAGACCCTAATTCAGTTCCAGATCACCGTACGTATAGTTTACATGAGCATATTGATGAAGTTTCAATTGTAGAAGATGTCGCTGAATTAGAAGAAGCGACACTTTCTGGGAGTGACTCATCTGTAAAAGAAGCTTTAGAAGAAGGCTTAGAAACACCTATCTCAGCTGTTGTTGCTTCTGAAGATGAGGTCGATAATGCGAATGGTAATTACCAAGTCGTTAAATTAACAACAACACAACCATTCCCACAAGTATTAAATTACTTAGGTCACCAATCAGCAGGTATCGTGTCAGAACAACAAGTAGAAGCAATAAATACTTATGACATCGAGTCTTATGATGTAAACTCAGACATCGCTTATGGAGACCAACGTGCTGTCACTGAAGGTGGCTCTTATGATAACCACCTATGGGCAAGTGGTCCTTACATCATGGTTGATAAAAATGATTACCAAGCAAACTTTGTTAAAAACCCAGCATACCGTCCTGATACAGATGCAGATGCAAACATTGAACAAGTAACTGTTCGCTTTATCGCTGATTCAAGTAGTGCTTTATCTGCATTACGTGCGAACGAAGTTGATCTGTACTATGGTTTAGGTGAAGTTGATTACCCAATTGTTGAGAATGAGCCAAGTTTAGCACTCCAATCAATTCCAAGTAATGCGGTAACTTACATGTTGTTCAACGTCAACACACCCGGTCGCCCTGTATCAGATAGTGCTGACTTAAGAAAAGCAGTTCTTTATGCTATCAACCAAGAAGAAATTAATGCTGCTTACCAAGGATTAAAATTACCAGCTTACTCAACATTATCGCCACTTGTTGAAACTGGAAATACATTAGTCGCTGACCAAGCAAAAGTAGAAGAGTTTAGAAACAATTACTTAAATTCAGCTACTGAATAAAATAAATTAGCCCTCAACTACCATGTAAATAGGGTGGTTGAGGGCTTTTTCTGTGGAATGATTTCGTGTTTATCTCGAGGTCGTTTTGAAAATGAATGCGGGTTTACAGTTTTTCTCAAGTTTTTTCATTAAAATTTTATATAGTCATTTAACATTTACAACAAATTGCGGTATGATAATTACCATTGAAAGATTTATTACGGTATATTTAATTATCGTATCCAAATCCAACTTAGAGAGCATTTCTATAGTTTCAGAAAGGAACGGATGTATTTGAATATACAGCAATTAAAGTATTTAGACTATATTGAAAAAACCGGATCGATTAACCGCGCAGCTGAGTTGTTATTTGTATCCCCTTCAACCATATCAGTCTCACTTAAAGAACTCGAGGCTGAAGTCGGTCAACAATTGTTTACCCGTTCAAGTAGCGGAATGACCACAACACATGAAGGGCATGAATTTATAACTCAAGCTCGACAAGTCTTAAGCCAACTTGATGTCATGCGCGATTTGTTTGTTAATAATGAGTCGGAACGTCAATTCTTTTCTGTCTCAAGTCAGCATTATGACTTCGCTTCAGAAGCTTTCAGTAAATTCATTAATGAACATCCAGGTGAACGCTTTGTCTACCGCTTCTTTGAAGTAGATACCTATTCGGTCATAAAAAATGTTTCGCAAAATGTTAGTGAAATTGGCTTTGTTTACTTAAGTGAATTTAACCGCCGAATGTTAACTCGCCTATTTGAACAAGAAAATCTACAATTTCATGTGATGTGGGAATTCCAGCCACATGTCTTTATTCGAAAAGACCATCCTTTAACTGAATTTGAAAGTATTAAACATAAGGATTTAATGGATTATCCTGCGATAACATTCGAACAAACAGAACATCAAAACGACTTCTTAACTGAACACCCCTTAGAGGTTCAAGCAAATGATCAAAAGGTTGTTGTAAGTGACCGGATGAGTGCGATTAATATCATTACAGGGTCAAATGCTTATTTAACAGGTTCAGGCATTATGACCAACCGCATCACTGACTCTTATGTTACGTCGATTCCTTTAGAAAGTTCAGAAAGTCATCATATTTGCTGGATTGCTCCCAAAAACCAAGAATTATCAACAAATGCCCAAAATTATTTGAAGATAGCTGATCAAATACTGTGTGAACGTGTTAAAAACTTGGAAAGTGTTCACTCATCAGATATTTATACAATTTAACCGATTAAAATTACCATTTACACAAAATTAACCACCTTCATTAAACGGTTTAAACACGTCTAGTGAAGGTGGTTAATTCTATTTAATCAGTTTCATCGACAGTTCCAAAGGTATTTAATGGCCAAAATCTGAATAATATTTCAGCATTAATTGATTCTTCAGGAATCGGTCCAAACTCGGTACTATCGAACGAATGATTTCGGTTATCTCCCATAACAAAGTATTCCCCTTCAGGAATTGTTAATGGAGCAAAATCAACGGTATTCGTATTATTCTGACGAGTTTCTTCAGATAAGTAAGTTTCTGATAATGGTTCGTCGTTAATATAAATCACATCATCTTCGGATGAAATTGTGTCTCCAGGTAAGCCAATCACACGTTTAATGTATTGCTTTCCTTCCTCAGTCGGCGAATCAAGTATCACGATATCGAATCGATCCACATTGAACATATTTGCACCGAATAATCGGTCGCCGTGTGCTAAAGTATAGTTCATCGAAGGACCATCGACTTCAAAGGGTGTAAATACAAATAATCTTAGTAAAACCATTCCAACGATGAGTAATAAAAATAAGCCATTCTCTTTTAAAAAACGTTTAATACTGTTCATGATAATCTCCTAGCAAATAACTATAATAAGAATATTATACATCCCATATAAATACTTAACAACCTTTGGGCCTAAAGCTAAAGATTTCTTAAAAAATATGGAGGTAACACGCTGAATCCTCAGTGTGTCGCCTCCATTTATAATGTTATGATGCTGTTGGTTCGCCAACACGTTTAATTTTTCCTTGTTGGATATAAACAGAAAGGATCGCAATGTCTGCTGGGTTTACCCCACTCACACGGCTTGCTTGTCCTAAAGTGCTTGGATTGATAAGTTTTAATCGTTCTCTTGCTTCATTTGCTAAGTTCCCGATTGCATCCCAATCAATGTCTTCTGGAATTTGTTTTTCTTCCATGGCACTCATTTTTTCTACTTTTCGAACAGCTTTATTGATGTAACCTTCGTATTTAATTTGAATTTCAACTTGTTCACCAACTTGACGGTTCAATGGTCCTCCTTCACGAGGAATTAATGTCACTAAGTCAAAGTAACGAATTTCTGGTCGTTTTAATAAGTCGCTTGCTAAGATCCCATCTTTTAATAAGGCTGATCCAACGCGTTCGAATAAATCAACTAAACCTTCCGTATGTGGTGTTAAGCGGATTTTGCTTAAGCGTTCTAACTCTTGATCAACGAGTGCTTGTTTCGCTTTGAAAGCTTCATAGTGGTCTTCAGATACTAAACCAATCTCATATCCAATTTCAGTTAAGCGCATATCAGCATTATCATGACGTAATAATAAACGATATTCCGCACGTGATGTAAGTAAACGATAAGGTTCTGTTGTCCCTTTTGTTACTAAGTCATCAATCATCACACCGATATAAGCTTCATTACGTTTTAAGATGAGCGGGTCTTTTCCTTGGACTTTACGTGCTGCGTTAATACCAGCCATAATTCCTTGACCTGCTGCTTCTTCATAACCACTTGTTCCGTTCATTTGACCTGCAGTAAATAAACCAGGTAATGATTTCACTTCAAGTGACAAGTCTAATTGATGTGGTATAACGACATCATATTCAATCGCATAGCCTGGACGCATCAGTTTCGCATTTTCCATACCTTTTACCGTACGTAACATCTCAACTTGAACTTCCTCTGGCAATGATGTTGAAAGGCCTTGAACGTACATTTCTTTCGTGTTTGCGCCTTCTGGTTCAATGAAGATTTGGTGACGTGGTTTGTCACTGAATCGAACGATTTTATCTTCGATAGATGGGCAATAACGAGCACCAACACCTTCAACCATTCCACTAAACATTGGGGCACGGTGTAGGTTTGCTTGAATAATTTCGTGTGTTTGGGCATTCGTATGCGTTAACCAGCACGAAACACTTTCTTCTTTAAAGTCTTCATCAGGTGTTAAAAATGAGAAGTGATTCGGCATTGTATCACCAGGTTGCTCAACAGTATCTTCAAACGTTACTGAATCAGCATGAATTCTTGGCGGTGTTCCTGTTTTGAATCTCGCTAATTCAACACCTAATTCCAGTAAGTTCTCAGATAATTTGATCGAAGGTAATGTATTATTTGGACCGGATGAATAATCTAAATCACCAATAATAATTTTACCACGTGAAGATGTACCGGCTGTTAATACAACAGCGTCAGCTAAATACTTAGCACCTGAGTTTGTAATAACACCTTTTACTTGGCCATCTTCGACATATAATTCTTCAACCATTCCTTGTTTAAGTGTTAAGTTTTCTTCTTCTTCAAGAACTTGACGCATGTTTTTTGCATATGTTTCTTTATCTGCTTGGGCACGTAAAGCTTGTACTGCTGGGCCTTTACTTGTATTTAATAAACGCATTTGAATGTAGTTTCTATCGATATTGCGCCCCATTTCGCCACCCAGTGCGTCGATTTCTCGAACGACTACCCCTTTGGCTGGTCCACCAATGGATGGATTACACGGCATAAACGCAATCATTTCTAAGCTTAATGTTAATAAAAGTGTTTTAGATCCCATACGGGCTGCTGCTAAAGCGGCTTCTGATCCAGCATGTCCTGCTCCAACAACAATAACATCATATTGTCCTGCTTCATATATTTGCATAATTAACTCCTTTCTAGTCTTTCTTCTCTTCTTTAAATTCAACGGTATGTTCGGTTAATTCGCCATTTGTATCATAAGTAAATTTTGCTGAGAAATATGGTGTATGTTTCACTAACCAATCTAAGTAAATGTAATCCCCTTCCCAAGTCGGTTTTGACATGACTTGGTCATAAGGAACCCATTCCAGTGTTCCTTCATCGCATTCTTCAAGGAGTTCGCCTTCGAACTCAGTCACGACATAGACAAAACTATACCAATCTTCACCATCATGTTTGAAATCTGGAAATGTAATAAAGCCTCTTAAATCAAGTTTTGTAGCGGTCAAGCCTGTCTCTTCTTTAATTTCACGGATGGCGCATTCTTCAGGTGTTTCACCTGCTTCAAATTTACCACCGACACTAATCCATTTTCCTTCATGAATGTCATTCGGCTTTTTATTGCGATGCAGCAGTAAAATCTCTGATCCATTATCGAGATAACAAATAGTTGATAGTTTTGTCATGATTTTGTCGTCCTTTCTACCTTTACTTACCTAAACAGAATTGGCTAAATAATTTATTTAATAGTTCGTCTTGGACAGAATCTCCGGTAATTTCACCAAGTAAATCCCAAGCACGTGTGAAGTCCATCTGAATTAAATCAACAGGCAACATCATCTCAGTTGACTCAAGCACTTCATCCAGTGAGCTAATTGCTTGGCGTAGTAATTGTGTATGACGTGTGTTCAGTAAATAGTTCACGTCACCAGACTTGATTTCACCACTGAAGAATCTTTGTTCAATTTGAGCTTCTAACTCATCAATCCCAGATTCTTCAAGCATCGATGTTGCGATTAAATCGGCATCTTGAATGTAAGGTTCTAAGTCAGCGTGAGTTAATTTAGGCTCTAAATCTTGTTTATTTAATAAAATAATGCGATTTTGATCCTTAGTTAATTCTAGGAGTTCAATGTCTACTTCTTGTAAGGCTTGCGCTTGGTTTAAGATTAGAATCACTAAATCTGCTTCTTCCATAACTTTACGACTGCGTTCAACACCAATTCGTTCAACGACTTCATCAGTTTGGCGAATTCCAGCTGTATCGATAAGTCGAAGTGGTACACCACGAACGTTAACGTATTCTTCAATCGTATCACGCGTTGTTCCTTCAATATCAGTTACAATTGCCTTCTCTAAACCAGTTAATCGGTTTAATAAGCTTGACTTACCAACGTTTGGACGTCCGATAATCGCAGTATTAATTCCATCACGGAATAAACGGCCGTGTTGCGCTTGATGTAAGATTTTTTGGATTTGTTCCTTCACATGTACGGCTGTTTCATTCAGTTGCTTCAATGACATCTCTTCGACATCATCGTATTCTGGGTAGTCAATTGTTACTTCCACTTGTGCGAGTGTGTCTAACATTTCCTGACGTAATGAACGTATTTTAGTTGAAAGACTTCCTTGTAGTTGGTTCATTGACGCATCCATCGCTTTATCCGTCTTCGCTTGGATTAAATCCATCACTGCTTCTGCCTGTGATAAATCAATACGACCATTTAAAAATGCACGCTTCGAAAATTCTCCTGGCTCAGCCAATCTCGCACCATTCGCTAAGACTACTTCAAGTACTCTTTGAATGGCCATAATCCCACCATGTGAGTTGATTTCAACACTATCTTCCGTTGTATAAGATCTTGGTGCCTTCAATACACTCACCATCACCTCATCAATGACTTTTCCTGTTTCAGGGTCAATGATATGGCCATAGTTAATTGTATGCGAATCGACGTTATTTAAGTTCTTACCTTTGAAGATTTTACTCGCAATCTCAATTGCTTCATCTCCACTCAATCTCACAATGCCAATCGCACTTTCTCCCAGTGCTGTAGCAATAGCTGCAATGGTATCTGTTGTATACATTGAATGACTCCTTTCTAATTTTGCTCACAAAAAAAATGCCTAAACTCCCCCTATATGCATGATTTCTCCATGTTGATATACGGTTCGTAAGCACTTTGACTGCTACTACATTCAATTTCTTTAGCATTATACAAGATTCATTTGAATATTGCAAATGGTTTTGATAGGTTGGGGTGAGAAATTTTATCTTATTTACACTGCCTCCCCAACTCTCACCTGAATATCATTTACCTTCCTATCAGTAGCGTGATAGAATAGGGTTGATTAAAGAAGAGGTGAGTTTTATGAATAAGTTTGAATATATATACCTAGATATTGAAAACAAAATAAAAGAAAACATTTATCCAGTGGGGTCTTTACTTCCAGGTGAAACTTCACTCGCAACAGAGTATAATGTTTCTCGTGAGACGATTCGTAAAGCGCAACGGATGTTATCAGATAATGGATTTATCTTTAAAAAACAAGGACACGGGTCCATTGTTTTAGATTATCGACGTTTCGCTTTGCCAATTAGTGGTTTAGTGAGTTATAAAGAATTAAGTGAGGAAAATAATCTCGCCAGTACGACACAAGTTATTAAAAATGATATTATTCCTGTTCCAGATTTTATATTAAATGATGTAAAAATGAGTTCCAAAGAGAAGTTTATTCACTTAATTCGAACACGCTCAATTGCTGGCGAAGTCGTGATTATCGATGAAGATTATATTCGTCAAAGTATCGTGTCTGAAATACCAAACCAAGTAGCAGAAGATTCCATCTATCAATACTTTGAAGGCGATCTTGGTCTAGAAATCGGCTTCGCATCGAAAGAATTTATCGGTGAACCCGCCGATGATTTAGATATTAAATACTTAAAAATTAAACCAGAAGACTACACAATCACAGTGAGGAGCCAAGTATTTCTAAAAGACGCGACGTTTTTTCAATATACGATTTCACGTCACCGAATTGACCGCTTTCGTTTTCAAGAGTTCGCTCCGCGTCATAATCGGTTTATAAATCCGTGATATAATGAATGAATATCGCTTAAAGGAGTTAATGAATGCAAAATAATCAAAATTTGCGGTGGGGTCTAATTATCCTCATTGTAATAGGCTTTACTTTTATTTTATACCTTAATTACGACAGTAATGGAGAAGCCCCAAGTAAAACATCTACTCAAGAAGTGTCGTCTCAACCCAATCAATCTAGTGAAGAAACGATTGCAAACTCTAGTGAAGCGAGTTCTCAAACGGATGAATCAGAGCAAGAGAGTGAAAGTGACGTGGAAAGGACACTAGATGTAGATACAACCAACCAAAGTAATCGTGTTGCGGTTGTTCCAAGCCAAAGTAGTGAAGAAAGTGAGTCTTCTACTGAAAATAGTTCAGACGAAGAAGGTACTGAAACATCATTGAGCAGTTCCGAGAGCGAAAGCCAAGAAGAGAACGAGACAAGTGAATCTGATTCCGAAGCAATCGTCGCATCATCTGAAAGCAGTTCTGAAGATGAAAACACCGAGGAAGACGAGACAAGTGAATCAGAATCCGAAGCAAGCAGCGCATCATCTGATAGCAGTTCTGAAGATGAAAGCCAAGAAGAAGACGAATCGACAGAAAGTTCTTCAGAATCAGAGCTTACTTTTGACGACATCTATCAAACTGATTTGATGGAAGAAAATGGAATTGAACCTTTAGACTTAGACGCCTATGAAAATATGGCTGATGTCATAGACCAAACACTTACTGAGTTTAACGTCAACTCTTCTGAAATTAGTTTAGCTTATTATAACTTCCACAATGAGGAACATTACTATCTGAACGAGAATGAATTATTTACTGCAGCAAGTATAACGAAAGTTCCACTGTCTGCCTTATATATTGATTTAATCAACTCAGGTGAGTATCAATTAGATAGTGAACTTGATTACAGTGAAGCCTTATTTGAAGCCGGGGCTGGAAACATTACAAACGGTCCTTTGGAAAACAGTTATAGGATAGAGGAACTGATTACAGAAGCAGTCACTCATTCAGATAATACTGCAATGAATATACTTAAAGCCGAGTACGATAAAGAATTCGGTAATTTCCGCGAAGATATTTTAACGTTTGCTGGAATTGATGAGAAACCAGAAGACTTCTTAAACAATAATCTAAGTTCAGCTTATATTACTGAGCAAGTATTAATTAAAATTGCTCAAGATGAATCCTACAGTGACTTGATTAACTTAATGTTTGAAACAAGTCCGGCCCAATTGTTCACGTCATATGTTAATAATGAGATGATGGCGAATAAATTTGGTCGCTATGAGCAAGCAGTTAACGATAGTGGAATCTATTATGAAAATAATCAGCCCCAGTACGCTTTAGTCGTTCTTTCCGATAATATTAATCAAGCTGATCAATTTCTAGAAGTAATGAACTTACGAGTGAATCAATGGTTTAGAGCACATAATTAATGCAAATAAAAAGTGGGTTTGGACAATTTCCAAACCCACTTTTTTAATAGAATAATTCAAGCAAAATAATTGTTGAAGCTAGCAAACCCATAATAGCTCGAATCGTATTCCAGCGAGTCCACTCACTAACAAATTCTTGCCAACTGGTCTCATCGGCTTCATTCATCAGTCGATTGTTCCAGGGAACATTTTCACAATGGTTTCTAAAAAGCTTCCGATAATATGTAGTAAACTACCCAGCCCAAACAAGGTAGAATTTATATTCATCAAAACCATGGCGACCGCTAGTAAAGGAGATCCAAAGAACAACAGGAAAAACAGACTGTTCTGTATTACATTATTGATTTGATTCATTATTCGAATACCAATACGAGCATCCTCTTCTTGCTTTAGCACAGGCATAATAGTATTAGAAAAAGTAAAATACAATCCACTGATAGTTGTGTTAAATAGAATAAACATAATTACGATTATGTTAGACATCATTTGCTCCTATCCACTGTTAAAGTGATTCTGAACCGGTCGTTGTTTGACTTTCATCTGTAGTTGCAGACTCATCCATTGATGAAGCGTTCGATGTTGACTCTCTTGATTCAACTGACGCATCGACTGTCTCTAAAGGAGTCGTTATTGTACTCACTTGATAAATCCCATTCGTAGGGTATTCAAGCGTATCTGGTAACATACCACTATTATTCACTGTTAAACGTACTTGATCCGCATTAAAGAAATTCCCTAGTGTCGTTACAATTGAAGCAATCACTGCTTGTTCTGAAGCTTCATGGCTATTCAATACAGCTACCACCCCAGGTGAGAAGTCAATGATGACAACTCCTTCATCTAAAGTGACCGATTGGACTGTAATCGTATCATCTAGAATACCCATCTCTTTAAACATACTGTCAAAAGCACTTGCAAAATTCCCGTTCGTTTGCCATGAGAATGCTGCTTGCCCAGGCTCAACCATCGCATCATCCGTTGTCGGCAGCATCACTTCAACATTATTGATAATACGGTTCTCATGATAGATTGCTTGTGCTTGCCATACTTGCGTCACCGTCCCCGCATCGTCGGCTTCAACGGTCGCTACGACACCTTCATTTTGGGCGTAATATTCAATTAAAGTACCTGATTCAAGTGTTGAAGTAACTTCGATCACATTCTCTAACTCCAGATCTCTTATCGTTGCTTGGCTATAGATCGCAGTAATCTCACTTGTTGTCGTTGCATCACGTTGCCAACTTGTACCAACTTGCAGGGGTGCTTGTAGCAAGAGTTCAGATTCCTGAGTCGCTTGGTTAGCCATCCCTGTTAGATGGTTCACATATGGATTCATTTCTGAACTTTCTTCTAGGCGAGTGATTTGTGAATTTCCCCAACTAAAGATATTCACGATGGGCGCTTGATCTGTTATCCGCGTCTCCACTTGCATCATGTTCAATGTTTGGTCCACGAAGTCAGGGTAGTCAACACGTGACGTCTCCCCATTACTATATTGCTTAATTTGATACATAACATTTGGTAAGTAATCTTCAATATTTAACTGAACGGCGTCTTCTAAAGCTACCCAATCACTCGTATCGAAGCTTGTTAGGATCTGACTGTTACTTGCTTCATCAGGTTCTTGGCTTTGAGTGTCCTCACCTTCTGCTGAATTGGTTTCACTTTCAGTACCTTCTGTACTTTCATCTTCTGTTTGGTTACCCTCTAGACTTTGACGTTTCTCTTCTATAATACTTTGGTTCTCTTCGCTTAAGTTAATCATAGGTTCACTTGCACATCCGACGAGCAAGAAAGCGATTGAGCTTAAAATAAGTTGTTTTAATTTCATATGTATTCACATTCGTCTCCTCAAAATATTAATTTCATTATAGCATAGTCTTCTTCATTGAGTAGAGTGTTGTGAGGAATTTACCAGATAATTTTATAGTAATAAAGTTTTATATTCATTTATTCACATATTCGTTTGTAAAAATAACATACTTAAGCTAGAATTATTACGGTATCAAAATTATTAGGAGGCTAACATATGGTTAAAATTGGAATTATTACAGGTAGTACACGTAACTCACGTGTAAATTTACAAGTGGCAGAATGGATTTTAGAATTTGCGAAAGCTCATAATAATAACGCAGAATTCGAATTAGTGGATATTAAAGAGTTTGATCTTCCACGCTTTGATGAGGTTATTCCTCCTGTTGCAACAGATGATCGTCCAAATCCTAACGTTAAGAGATGGTCTGATAAAGTGAAAGAATTAGATGGCTTTATCTTTGTTACACCAGAATACAATAAAGCTGTAACGGGTGGCTTAAAAGATGCGATTGATTACTTAGCAAGTGAATTCTTCCATAAAGCTGCTGGAATTGTGTCATACGGTGGACAATTAGGAATTAGCGCAAGTGTAATGATGCGTCCAATGTTAGGTAACTTAAAAGTTGCTGTTGTTGGTCCTCAAGTAACATTCAGTATGAACACTGACTTTGAACAAATGAGCAAGTTCAAACCTGCTGATTACCATACAGATTCAGTAAATAACATGTTAAACGACGTTGTAAGCTGGTCAGAAGCTTTACAAACAGTACGTAATAAATAATTATATAGGAAAAGCTGTCTAACTCTAAGTTGACAGCTTTTTTTGTGCAATAAAAAAACAGAACTCTTTGAAGTTCTGTCGTAGATGGATAACGATATTTGTATAAAATATGAGAGGTTTGGGGGGCTTCTAATATCTGAACAAACTCGTTATCGATATATATATGTTATAAGGGAATGGTTCCTTAAGGAAAAGTATATGCTGTTTATTCTGAGACACATTGACTATGTCTCATTACAAATATGATAACACCCTTCATAATTATTTGCAACAGTTTTTATTTATAAAATACCAATAAAAATATGCTTTCATTAAGTTTCCACAGAAGAAACTATAACAGTTATAAGGAAAAGTGAAACAGTTTATTATCTATGGTAATAGAAATAGAGTAAGAGCGAAACACTCTATGACAGTGCTCCGCTCTTATCTCATAACTTTATTTATCTTTTATTTGATCTGTTTGATCAATTTCTCTAACAATGCGCGCAGGTGATCCCATAACTAATGAATTAGCTGGAATATCACGTGTCACAACACTTCCAGCTCCAATCACACACCCGTCACCAATCTCTACTCCTGGCATAATAGCAACATGGGCTCCAATCCAAACATTATTTCCGACGACAATCGGCGAAGCTTTCTCAAGCCCAATATTACGACTTGGATAATCCAATGGATGAGCAGCTGTATAGAAACCAGTGTTAGGACCGATAAAGACATTATTTCCAATTGTAATGCCACCACCATCCATGAAGTAAACATTACTATTAACAAATACGTCATGCCCAAATTGGGTAAGTGACCCATAATCACAAGTTAATGGACTAGAGATTCCAACGTTGTCTAACTTTTGCTGAAATAATTTTTCTTGAATGTCTTGTCGCTTTTCTTCTTCTAAAGGTGACGTTTGATTAAATTGAAAACACAAGTCTTGCGCAATTCTACGTTCTTCCACAAGTCCTTCGTCATAATTCGCGTCATACCACTCGCCATTTAGCATCTTTTCACGTTCTGTCATAGATTCCCTCCTCACTTTTGTCTATTATTTTATTAAAAATGCCACTGTTTCGTAGGCGTTCAACGTGATTGAATCAGACATTTCTTCTAATGTGCCATTACCAATTAGTTTCTTAGCCGATAGGCCTTTGAATTCATCTGGTAAAGTCACTGTAACTTCACCTGGATAGAAATGACTGAAGACTAATAACTTCTCATCTTCTAATTCACGCACATAAGCCATTACTTCTGGATGATCTAATAATAACCCACGGTAAGTCCCATCACTTATCACATCATATTCACGACGTAATTTAATTAACTCTTGATAATATGAAAAGATTTGACCATTCGCTAATTCATTAGTGGCATTTACTTCTTTATAATTCGGTGCGACATTTAACCAAGGATTGCCCGTTGTAAAGCCTGCGTGATCACTGTCATCCCATTGAACGGGTGTACGACCATTATCACGTGATTTCGCTTGAATAATTTCAAGAGCTTCCGCTTCTGAGACACCTTTGTCTAAGAGAATTTGGTAATTGTTATGAGTTTCGATATCATTGTATTCTTCAATCGACGTATAATTAGGATTGGTCATTCCAATTTCTTCACCTTGATAAATATATGGTGTTCCTCGTAAGAATTGAATGGTTTGAGCTAACATTGTCGCTGTTTCAAACGGATAGTTCTCAATATCTCCGAAGCGGCTATTCGCACGCGGTTGGTCATGATTACTTAAGAATAACGCATTCCATCCGTCACCATCTGACATTCCAGTTTGCCATTCATCTAAAATTCGTTTTAATTCCAAGAAATCAAAGTCTGGATTACTCCATTTCTCTCCATTTTCATAATCCACTTTTAGATGATGGAAATTAAATATCATACTTAACTCTTCTTCAGCTGGATTTGTGTAACGAACACCATTGGGTACGTCTGTCGATGACATTTCCCCGACAGTGACAATGTCTTCACGTGTCCCAAAAGAGGCTTGATTTAATTCTTTTACCCACTGATGAACGATCGGTGTGTCGGTATACAATGACTTTTCTTGAGCTGAGCCTGGTTCTTCACTATCAACAAAAGGTAATTCTTTCCCAATGACATTTAATACATCAAATCGGAAGCCTTTGACCCCTTTGTCTAACCAAAAGTTCAAGACTTTCTGCAATTCTTTACGTACATTTGGATTGTACCAATTTAGATCTGCTTGGTGCACGTCATATAAGTGTAAATAATATAAATCTGTATCGCCAAATTTTTCCCAAGCCGGTCCACCAAATTTAGAATCCCAATTGGTTGGCAATGATCCGTCTTCTTTAGCTGGCTCTAAGTAGAAAAAATCTTGATAATATTGATCCCCGGCTAAAGCCTTTTGGAACCACTCATGTTCCGTTGATACATGGTTAAATACCATATCCATCATTAAATCAATCCCACGCTTTTGAAGTTCTTCCATTAGCTCATCGAAGTCTTCCATTGTCCCGTAATCTGGATTGATTCCCGTATAATCACTCACATCATAACCATTGTCATATTGCGGTGAAGGATAGAATGGACTTGACCAAATCATATCAATACCAAGCTCTTTTAAGTAATCTAATCTTTTTATTATTCCTTGTAAATCTCCATAACCATCACCCGTTGTATCTTGAAATGATTTTGGATAGATTTGATACATTACACGCTTTGATAATTTCATTCTTAAGTTCCTCCTGTAATAAAAGAGCAGCAAGTTAGGATTAACTTGCTGCTTCTATTGTAAATATAAACTTGCTTATGCTTTCTTCTCTGATTTGTTTTTAAAGAATGGGATATCGAAGTTTAATCCAGCATCCTGTAAGAAACCAACTTTATTAAAGACAAGTGTTAGAACAAATGGCACCACTAATGCTACTGCCATCGCAATCCAGAACCACATTTGTGAATCAATATGAATAACTAGGAAACCAGGTAATCCACCAACACCAATCGCATTCGATTGAACGTTAAATGTTGTTGAAATAAAGCCGGCAATTCCTGATCCTAACATCGCTGCAATAAATGGATAAATATATTTCAATGTTACCCCAAACATCGCTGGCTCTGTAACACCTAAGAATGATGATACTGCTGATGGAATCGTAATTTGAGACTCATCTGCGTCTTTACGCGTTAACCACCATACACCCATTACAGCTGAACCTTGAGCAATATTAGATAAAGCAATCATTGGCCACAGACCTGTTGTACCAGTATCTGCGATTAATTGTGAATCGATCGCATTTGACATGTGATGTAATCCAGTAATAACTAATGGAGAGTAGAGTGCTCCGAATAAGAAACCGAATAATGATTTTAATGGTCCTGATAATCCAGCCAGAACAATTGTTGAAATTCCGTCACCAATCCACCAACCAATTGGTCCAAGCACCGTATGTGCAAGAATGACTGCTGGTAATAGTGATAGAAATGGAACAAAAATCATTGATACCATTTCTGGAACGACACGACGCCAGAATTTTTCTAAGTAACCTAATGACAGACCCGCTAACATCGCTGGTACAACTTGTGCTTGGTAACCAATCATATCTAATTGAACAAAACCAAAGTCCCATTGTGGTACTTCACCTGTAGCTAATGCATCTGCTGCTCCATAGGCATTCAGTAATTGAGGTGATACTAATGTAAGTCCTAGTACAATACCTAGAATCTGTGTTGTACCCATCTTACGTGTCACTGCCCAAGTAATACCTACCGGTAAGAAGTGGAATATTGCCTCACCCGGTAACCATAAGAAATGATTAATCCCGTTCCAGAATACAGATGATTCTGCAATTGTTTGTCCGCCTAAACCTTCCCACGCAACACCTTCTAAAATATTACGGAAACCTAAGATAAGTCCCCCTACGATAATAGCTGGAATAATCGGTGCGAAAATTTCAGCTAAGAACGTCATTGCTCTTTGCCACCATGATTGGTTTGTTTCTGATGCTTGTTTTACATCTGCTTTTGAAGCTTCTGATACGCCAGAAATCGCCGCAAAGTCTTTATAAAATTCTGACACGTTATTACCAATAATGACTTGAAATTGACCTGCTTGCGTAAAACTTCCTTTTACAGATGGTATAGCCTCAATTGCTTGAATATCCGCTTCACTTGGATCTTTTAACGCGAAACGCATACGTGTCGCACAGTGCGTTGCAGCATTAATATTATCGGATCCACCAATATGCTCCAATAAGGCTTTAGCATCTTTTTCAAAATTTGCCATGTTCATCCTCCTTTTACTTGTCTATACAACTTGTTTACACCTTATATTATATAATGAAAGCGTTTAATAAGCAATGCTTTTGTCTCGCTATATGAATTAATTTTAATATTATATTTTATATTTAAAAGATTTTACTGTTATATCAAGCTTTACACAAAAACATCTTCCAACAAATTAATGTTGAAAGATGTTTAATTAGTGTTTTAATTGAATAGCTTCTTCGATTTCATTAGTAATGATACCACTTATATTTAAATCTAATAATATTTGAATGTGCTTTGGCTCATTTACCGTATAAGCGTTAATTTTAATTCCTTGTTCCTGACACTCATTCATAATTTCTGGTGTATGCAAAAGTGATACATAAGCAGGATGGTAATATTCTACTTGATGTGCCTGACAGTATGCACCAGGATCTAATATATTTGCTACCGTTAAGAAGCCACATCTTAAAGAGCTATCTAATTCTTTAACTTCTTTAATCGTATTATGATTAAATGACGAGAAAATCACTCGATCTTCAAGTTCTCTTTCCTTAACTAATTCAATGGCTTTTTCAACAATCCCATCATATTCTATGATGGATGTTTTAAACTCAATATTGACCATGAGTTCTGTCGTATTTAACCAATTTAAAAATTCATCTAAAGTAGGAATTTTGATATTGTCCTCGGTCTCATCTTCTAAATCATACATATTATTACGGAATTCAAATTCGCGTAATTCAGCCAATGTATAATCTCGAATGAAGCCTTTTCCATTGGATGTTCGATCAATTTCCTCATCATGACAGATAACAATTTTGCTGTCTTTCGTTAATTGAATATCCAATTCAATTCCATCTGCTCCGTACTCCAATGACTTTTGGAAAGCTAACATTGTATTCTCTGGAAACTTACCACTATACCCTCTGTGTGCAATAATTAGACTCATTTTAAAATTCACCTTCTACTTTACGCGGCTCAAGGATTGTAAGTTCAGTCGACTTATCAAACAATAGAGCTTTGGTTAAATCAATTGAAATATTTACCTCTGAATCAAACGAAATCATACGAGGTGGATTGAAACGAGCGGCACACTCACGTTTACTAGATCCTAAATCAAAGTAAAGGAAAGTATCTGAACCTACTTGTTCCACATTTTTCGCTCTGACTGTGACTGTATTACTATCAGTTAAATCAGTTTGGTAGTGGATATTTTCAGGACGAATACCTAATAATATTTCTTGTCCATTAATATCGATTTTAATACGATCAACTAATTCTTGAGGGAGTAAGATATTCTTATCCGTTGTTTTGAAGTAAACTTCCTCACCCTCTTTAACTAACTTTCCATGTAACATGTTCATCTGTGGACTCCCGATAAACTCTGCAACGAAAACATTAACTGGATTGTAATAAAGATTTGCTGGCGTATCAAATTGTTCTACGTTACCAACACTCATGACTGCAATACGCGTTCCCATTGTCATTGCCTCTGTCTGATCATGTGTTACATAAACGAAAGTTGTCTCTAATTTACGGTGTAAACTCACAATCTCAGAACGCATTGTTACACGTAATTTAGCATCTAAGTTAGATAAAGGCTCATCTAATAAGAATACTTTAGGATTTCTTACCATCGCACGTCCTAAAGCCACACGTTGACGTTGTCCACCTGATAAGGCAGCAGGTTTTTTATCTAAAAGGTCTGTTAATTGCAAGATAGCTGCTACTTCATCTACTCGTTTATAACGGTCTGTTTTATTTACGCCTGCCATACGCATAGCGAAGGCTACATTATCACGCACTGTCATATGTGGGTATAGTGCATAGGATTGGAATACCATTGCGATATCACGTTCTTTTGGTGGGATATTATTGACTAATGTATCACCAATGTACATCTCACCTTCTGATATTCCTTCAAGACCTGCAATCATACGTAAAGTCGTTGATTTTCCACATCCTGAAGGTCCTACTAATACGATAAATTCTTTATCTTCAATATCTAGATCAATATTTTTTACTGCTTTGTAGCCATCTTCATAAACTTTTGCTACTTTTTTTAATTGTAATTTTGCCATATTATTTTCCTTCTCCTTAAATTGGAATTAACCTTTAACTGCTCCTGAAGTCAAGCCTTTAATCATATTACGTTGACCTACAATGAATATCGCTAAACTTGGAATCATACAGATTACAATACCTGCAACCATTAGAACTAATGATTGTGAATCCACACTATTTAGCATACTAATACCAATTTGAACCGTCCGGTTCGAGTCATCATTCGTCACTAATAATGGCCACATATACATGTTCCATCCTGCCAGGAATGATTGAACTGCCATGGCACCAATCGTTGGTTTAATTAATGGTAAGACCATCGTAAAAGCAAATCGGAAGTCACTGCATCCATCTATTTTAGCTGACTCATAAATCTCATATGGGAAGTTTTCTAATGCTTGCACACATAAGAATATATTGAAGGCTGAAACAATAAAAGGAATAATTAATACTGTGATAGAATCTGTTAATCCCCAGCCTGAAACCATTAAGAATTGTGAAATAATAACGGCTTCTCCAGGAATCATCATTGTCGATAAGATGAGACCATAGATAATCCCTTTCCCTTTAAAATTCAAAAATCTAAAAGCAAAGGCTGCTAAGATTGAAGTTGTTATCTGCAATAAAGTAATTGAAACAGCAACAATTAGTGAGTTCATAATATAGCGACCGATAGGTGCAATATCAAATACATCAACAAAGTTTGATAATGTTGGGTTTTGAGGGAATAACACACTATTCGGATCATATAATTCACCTGATGGTTTAATGGCCATTAAAAATGCATAAATTAATGGGAACATAATAATTAACCAGGCAATAACATTTAATACGATTAGGGCAAATCTCCCTAATTTTCGGCGTCGAATATATCTTTTATCAGTAGCATTTATTGGTGCTTGCATTAGTTATTTGCCCCCTTTCTAAATTTGAACATAATCACTGTAAGTATCATTACAATAATGAATAATACAACAGACTCCGCTGAAGCAAATCCATAACGGTAATTCATAAAAGCATTTCGGTAGATATCGTAAACAATGACGTTCGTAGATTGTCCTGGTCCACCTTTTGTTAAGATATTAATTTGGCCAAAACCTTGGAATGCATTAATGACATTCGTCACAATAACGAAGAATAACGTTGGCTTTAGAGATGGGAGCGTAATGAATAAAAACTTCTGAAAACCATTCGCTCCATCAATTGACCCACTCTCATACAATGATTCATCAATACTTGCTAAGCCTGAACTGAAATAAAGAAAATTCATCCCACTGTTCAACCAACCGGTTAAAATACCTACTGCAAGAAGAGCATAGTCTGGATTCGCTAAATAGTTAGTAAATGTACCAAATAAACGATTAACAATACCTACGGTTGGATTTAGCATCACTTGAAAAATCATTGCCATTCCTGCAGATGCGATTGCCATAGGCATCGCATAACTTGCACTGAAAAATTTAATACCTGGGAATGTCTTCTGACACAGTAGAGCAGTTAAGAATCCAATAACTACTCCAAAACCTACAACAATTAATACAAAGTTTAACGTCACTAACACACTATTCCAGAAACTACTACTAGTTAATAACTCTTGATAATTACCTAAACCAAGAAACTCTGCATTCTCCCCTAAATTATTCGTTAGGAATAAACTTCTATAAAGCGTCTGGATAAATGGCCAAAACATGAACACACTTAAAACTATGATAGCAGGTAATAAATAGCCATAACCTTTTATTCGATCAAATAAAGAGCGCTCTTCTTTAATGATTTTTGCTTGTTCCATACTCGTCTCCTTGTCTTTCTGTGATTAAAAAATAAAAGTTGGGTATACGACGTTAACAGTATAGTCCCAACCTTTAAGTTTATGTTATTTATTAAATGTACTTCTATAAAATTACAATAGGATACAATCACTTTTTAGTTTTTTATACTAAAATTAAGTAATTGTCTCCTATTGAATTGTTCTTATATTAAAGAATATTATTGGTTAGCTGCGTTGTAGTTTTCAATTGCTGCGTTTACTTGATCAGCCATTGATTGAGCTGCTCCAGCTGCGTCTGTTGAACCATTTAATAAGTTTTCTAATTCATTTTCATAAATTTGACGTGCTTCTTGGTTCACACCAGATAATGCACCTTGTGATTCAGGAGTTGACTCATGTAATTGGTCAATCGCTGTTTGGAATTGAGGGAACTCAGCTAAGTTATCTAAGAATACTTGCTCTTCGTGAGTTGCTGTTGTGATTGGGAAGTATCCTGTATCACGGTTCCATTTCGCTTGAGATTCTGGTGAAATTAAGAATTCGATGAATTCCCAAGTTGCTTGTTTCTTAGCGTCGTCACCAGATTCGATCATCCATAATGAAGCTCCACCGATTGAAACGCCACCTTGGTCTTCTTCGTCAACACCTGGGAAGTAAGCAGTTCCTACTTCAAAACGTCCGTCAACTTCTGTTAAGATTTGACGTAAACTCGCAGTTGAACCAATTGTAATTGCTGATTGTCCAGCTACGAATTCTGGTTGTCCACCTGTACGTCCTACGTTAGGGATTGCTCCGGCTTCCATACCTTCTAACCATTTAGAGATAGTTTTTTCCATTGCTCCGTTTTCAACGAATACAGTTTCAGTTGGCGCGCCTTCACGTCCATTACCGTTGTCATAGATATCTGCTTCTTGTTTAGAGAACCATTGTTCTAAATACCAACCGTAGATTTGTAAAGAGATTGGCATTGCTGCTCCAGCTTCTTGTAATTGTGGTGCAATTTCAATGATTTCTGCTAAAGAACTAGGTGCTTCTTCAATACCAGCTGCTTCAAAAATATCAGCGTTATAGTACATAATTGGAGTTGAAGAGTTGAATGGCATAGAATTTAATTGATCATCAATTGTATAGTATGCAGCTAAGTTAGGTTCGATTTGAGAGATATCATAACCACTTGAATCAATGAATTCTTGAACTGGAACAGTTAAACCTGAATCAATCATGAATGTTGTTCCTAATTCAAATACTTGAACAATGTCAGCTCCAACTTCAGATCCTGAAGCAGATGAGCGTAATTTTGTTAATGTCTCATCATAAGTTCCTTGGTACTGAGCGTTAACAGTAACTCCATCTTGAGATTCGTTAAATTCGTCTACTAAAGCTTGTAAAGCTTCACCAGCATTTCCACCCATTCCATGCCAGAAAACTAATTCAACAGGTTCTTGAGCATAAACACCTGTTGCAGTTAATCCTAAGTTACCCACAAATAATATGGCTAAAATAATAAATGTAAAAACTTTTTTAATTGTATTCAAGATACAATTCCTCCTTATAATTAATTTTAGAAACGCAACAACCCTGCATTCATTTCCGACTTTTATCATATAAAGTGGATATTAATTTAACGTAAATATTATGTAAAGATTGGTCTTTCTATGTAAAGTTTATGTAAATTTAATGTTAAGGCATCTTATTGTATCGAACTTTATAATAACTATTCCTTCATATCCAACTAGCTCTAATTTTGGTATAATCGATTCAACAGTAAAAATGGAGGCTTTTAAATGAATCTATTATTTTCAATTTCTGATAATTTTACGGAACCACTCCTTACTACCTTATTTTCCATTAGAAATAATACAAAAGAAGAATCGTATGTTGTCTATGTACTTCAAAAAGAAGAATTAAAAGATAACAAGTTAATTCATAAATTTTGTCAGCAACTCCAAATGGAATATAAGCCTATTATTATCGGAAAGAATATATTCCAAAACGCTCCCGCTAGTGAAAGATGGCCCGAATCAATCTATTATAGATTGCTAGCCCATGAATTTCTTCCTTCAGATCTTGATAAGATTCTATATTTAGATGCTGATGTTTTGTGTATTAATGATTTATCTTTGTTATATAATCAAAATATTAATGATTATCTCTATGCAGCGTCTAGCCATACTCGTTTAGAAGTAACGGATACTATAAACCGTCTACGCTTAGGTAATCGTGAATTGAAAAGCTATTTTAATTCCGGTGTTCTACTGATGAATTTAACTTTGATTCGACAAGAAGTGAAAAGTGAAACCATCTATAATTTCATAATGGAAAATCATGACTTCTTGCTTATGCCCGATCAAGATGTACTAAATGGTCTATATGGAGACCAAATCTTACCTCTACCTGATGAATTATATAATTTTGATTCAAGATTACCTTTTCTTTATGAAATAATGAGTCAAAAAGAGATTTCCTATGATTGGATTATGGATAATACCGTTATCTTACACTTTTGTGGTAAAAATAAACCTTGGAATGAAAGTGAACGAAGTAAATTCTCTGTACTTTACAAGCATTACTACTCTCAAATGAAGCGTGTAACTAATAAAATCACCTCCAAATAAAAAAGCTAGGACCGAAGTCCTAGCTTTTTTGTGTGAATTCACTTATTTATATTCTACTACTAAATAACGATTTGGTTCTTTACCTTCTGAGTGTGTTTTAATTCGATCAATTCTTGCTAAATGCGCGTGAATTTGCTTACGTTCATATGCTGGTAAAGGATCTAAGATTACGGTTTGTTTCGTCTCTAATACTTCATCTGCCGTTCGTTGAGCAATTTGTCTCAGGACATTTGCGCGACGATCACGGTAATCACCCACATTCAATAAAATAGATGTGCGGCGACGGTATAAGCTTTGGAAGTAAGTTTGCGATAAAATCTGAAGGGAATTAATGATTTTACCATGCTTACCAATAACTAAGCCTGATTTATCCGTTTCAATATTAAACATCACTTGTGAACGTGATATTTCAAACTCAACATCAGCTTGCGCACCGTAGGATTGAATCACTTCTTGAATGTAGACTGCCACTTTCTGACTAGCCTCTTCAATTGTGATTGTCTCTTGTTGGTCATCTTCATCTGATTTTGTTTCAGTTACTGCTTCAACATTTGCTTCTTCTTTCGCTTCTATAGTAGGTTTCGGTTGAGATTCTTTCATTTCTTCTTTAAGCGGTTCTTCAACAACAGTCTTTTCAACCACTTTCGCTTCAACCACTTCTGATTTTGGAGCAACTTTTTCTTTAGGTTGTTCTTTCACTTCAGTGATTTTAATTTCTTCGTCAACTTCAACAACCATCGGTTCGGCTTCAACGGGAGTCTCTGTTGTATCTGATTTTACTTTTTGCTCTTCTTCCAATTGTTCAGTAATTTCTGATAATGATAACTCATTTTTCGCTGTTACTTCAACAATGGCATCTTGCTTACCAAAACCAAATAATCCTTTTTTACCTTCACTAATAACATGAATTTCTGCTTCAGAACGTGAGATGTTCAGTTCGGCTAATCCTTTTTCGATTGCTTTATCAACCGTCTCAGCTCTAACAGTTGTACTGTGTTCTAACATCGTATCTTCCTTTCGAGACTTCTATTTCTTTTTACCAGTGGCACGTCTTAATTGACGTTTTAATTCTCGTTGTTTTTCTTTTTCTGCTTCTGCTTTTGCTTCACGTTCCGCAATAATCTTGTATGGATTATTGAAGATAAATGTTTGAGCAAGTGTAAAGGCATTTGAAATTACCCAGTATAAAGCAATTGCACTTGGTAATGTTAAACCGATCAATAAGATCATTAATGGTGAAACAAATGTCATACTTTTCGTCATCGTGTTCTGAACTGGATTGCTCTTCATTGAGAAGTAAGTTGTTGCAAACGTTAATAGTGCAGCAATGACAGGTAAGACGAAGTAAGGGTCTGGTTGACCTAAATTCATCCATAAGAAGTTACCTTGACGCAACTCTTCTGTTCTTAAGATTGCTTGATACAGTGCCATCATTACTGGCAGTTGAATTAACATTGGTAGACATCCAGCAAATTGATTTACACCACGGTCTTGCATTAAAGCTTGTTGCTCTTCTTGCATTGCTTCCATTGAAGCACGGTCTTTGTTAGGATATTTCGCTTTAATTGCATCTAATTCCGGTTGCAGCTCTTGTGTTTTGCGCTGTGTTTTAATTTGCATTTGGAATAATGGTAGTAATAATGCACGAATAATAATCGTAAAGACTGCAATACCTAAAGGATAGCTACCACCAAATAAATTAGATAACCATAGAATCAGTTGAGATAAATTATAAATAATATAACGATCCCATAAACCAGTACTTTCAGCATTGACTGCCTCTTGTGTGGAACCACACGCTGTCAGAAAAACTACAAAACCTAGTAATACTAAGACTTTGAGCCATTTATTATATTTTTTCATTGACGCCTCCTACTTTTTATTTATTATTGGATTCTTTTTATCAAGAATCCCCGCTATATTCATAACGTGAATAATCGAGCTTTTTACTTCGTTGAAAGTCTTTGTTTGAATATCTTTTCGTGCGATCAAAAGAAAATCGATATCTGATTGTATCGCAGGCTCTAATTCTAACAAAGCTTGTCGAATGTAGCGCTTAACTTGATTTCTTTCAACCGCATTCCCAATCTTCTTACCAACCGATAATCCGACACGAAAATGCGCTTGTTCAGGTTTCGGATAAACATAAAGCACTAACTGCCGATTGGCTACGGATTCCCCTTCACGAAATGCCCGTTGAAACTCATATTCTTTTTTTACACGATATTCTTTTCTCACAAACTTCCCTCATTCATCTAAATTCTTGACATTCACTGTCTTTCATTATAGCGAATTTTCTACTAAAAGAAAAACGGTTTCTGTCGATTCATCTATATTAATACAAAAAAACAAGCATTCATCTAATCCAACGATCTTTTCGCGAAATTAGATGAATGCTTGCAATAAATATCATTATTACTATGCTGATATTTTCTTACGTCCTTTTAGACGACGTCTTTTTAAAACATTACGGCCGTTTTTAGTACTCATTCTCTTACGGAATCCATGTACTCTACTACGTTTACGTTTCTTTGGTTGATAAGTTCTTTTTGTCATGGTATACACCTCCTAAATGCAATATGTGTACAATACTCAAATATTTTATAGAAGTAAGGGAAGATTGTCAAGTTATTAATTAATTATTTTTCCAAATAACTTTTATCCGCTTTTATTTTACGATATACATTTTAACATAAAATCTAAAACTTATAAACAAACTTATCCACAGCATATTTTCTCTTGTGCATAAGTTAATTTTTATTTTTTTTTATCCACAAGTTCTTCTTTGACTTATGAACATATCAACAAGCTGTTTATTCTGTGTATAATTTCACTCCGTTTTAGTGCATAACTTTCTAGAATGTGATAAGATAGGCAAGTGTTGAGTCTGACTTATCCACAGCTAGATGTTGATAACTCATTTTGAATTCACTTATGCACAGTTCTTTTTGACCTGTTGATAACTCAAATGTGCATGAGTGCATAACTTGTTTTTGTTTTTATAGCTTGTGGAAAACTCATAATATGCTAAAATTATTTTACTTATAATTTATGGTGAAATTTGTTTTCGGTAATTGAGAGGAATTGAATCTAATGGAAGAAAAAGAAAAATTTTGGAGGGATTGCCAGCACTATATAAGTGAACGCCTGTCCGATCAATCATTCGATAATTGGGTTGCACCAGTCTATCCAACTCGGATTGGAGATCAGACAATCACTTTAGCTGTACCAAATGCTCTAACCAAAAACTATTGGGAAAGACATCTATCTGGTTACGTCATTCAGTTTAGTCTTGAAGTGTATGGTTTAGAATATACGCCGACTTTTGTAATCGTACCCGAAGATCAACGTGAATCGAATCAGGCTAAGAAAGTCGTACCTGAGGTCGAAGATACAGGTGACTTCTCAGAATCACAGTTAAACCCAAATTACGTGTTTGAGACATTTGTTATCGGTGAAGGTAATAAGATGGCTAATGGAGCGGCTTTAGCAGTCGTTGATTCGCCAGGTAAAACCTACAATCCTCTATTAATATATGGAGGCGTTGGTTTAGGTAAAACTCACTTAATGCAAGCAATTGGTAATGAGATCAAACGTAAGCAACCCTCAGCAAGAATAAAATACTCTACCAGTGAATCTTTCATGAATGACTTTATTACAGCGATTCGTGATGGGTCACAAGCAGAGTTTAGAAGTATGTACCGTGAAATTGATGTTCTATTAATAGATGACATTCAGTTTTTATCTAAGAAAGATAAGACTCAAGAAGAGTTTTTCCATACATTTAATGAGCTTTATAATAATAATAAGCAAATTGTTCTAACGAGTGACCGCTTACCAAATAACATTACGAATTTGGAAGAACGTCTAATAAGCCGCTTTAAATGGGGCTTATCAACGGACATTACTCCACCTGATTTGGAGACACGTATTGCGATTCTTCGCAAAAAAGCGTCGAGTGAGCAATTAGATGTGAGCCCTGATACATTAACGTATATCGCCAATAACGTCGATACTAACATTCGTGAATTAGAAGGTGCCTTAGTGCGTGTAATCGCCTATGCAGCGATTCAAGGAAAAGAAATTGATACCGAGCTTGCTGCTTCAGCTTTACATAATATCATTAATAAAGGTGAAGCTAAGCCACTGACACCCGATGAAGTCATAGAATATGTCAGTCGCTATTATCAGATTACGCCTGAAGACATTCGTGGTAAAAAACGAACTAAAAATATTGTCTTCCCGCGCCAAGTAGCGATGTATCTAACACGTGAGTTAACGGAAATGTCTTTCCCTAAAATCGGAGAAGACTTTGGAAATAAAAACCATACAACCGTCATTCACGCCTATGATAAAATCACTGATGAGATTGAAACTGACATTCAATTGAAGAATGAGATCAATCAATTGAAGCAAAGACTTCAAAGATAACTTATTAACATGTGTATAACTTGTGACTGAAATCTAGACTTATGCACATGTCGACGAACAAGCATTTTGGCTTACATTCACGCATCAAAGTTGATTATGCACAGAATTAACAGCCCCTACTACTACTATTACTTATTTATTAATATATAATATATATATAAGGAGTGACGATATGAAATTTACTATTGGAAGAGCAGCTTTTACTGCACAATTGATTGATGTATCTCGAGCAATTCCCTCGAAAGCAACAATCCCTATTTTAACTGGTATTAAAATTACAGCGACAAAAGAAGGTATTACTTTAATAGGTTCTGATGCTGAGATATCTATTGAGAGTTTCTTATCAGTACAAGACGATTCATTAGGTTTAGTCATTGAAGAAACTGGTAGTATCGTTGTAACAGCTAGAATTTTTAACGATATTGTACGTAAACTACCTACAACTAAAGTGACGATCGAAACAAATGAGCAATTCATATTAACAGCTACTTCAGGAGAAGCGATTTTCTCATTGAACGGTACAGATGGACAATCATACCCTCGCTTACCTGAGATTGAATCCGATCGTAAGATCAACTTACCAACGGTATTATTTAAAGAATTAATTAGTCAAACTATCTTCTCTGCATCAAACCAAGAAAGTCGTCCTGTTTTAACAGGTGTTCACTTAATGATGAATGAAGGTCATATAACAGGAGTGGCTACAGATAGTCATAGACTAAGTCGCCGCCAAATCCCAGTTGAATTTACAACGGATCAAGCAAACTTTGAAGCTATCACCATTCCTAAGAAGACATTGAATGAATTAGAACGGATTGTTCAAGATGATCAAATGATTGAAATGATTGTGACAGAACAACAAGTTATCTTTTTAATTGATAATTTAACAATCTATTCTCGTTTACTTGAAGGGAATTATCCTGATACAGATCGTTTATTACCTTCATCACATACGACTGAAATTGTCTTAAACGCAGATCAATTCCTACATGCGATTGACCGTGCAAGTCTAATGTCACATCAAGGTAAAAATAACGTCGTTCAATTAGACATTACGGATGACAACATTGATTTATCTGTTCAAGGAAGCAGTTTAGGTTCCGCGAATGAATCAATCAGTGCCAAATCAACCACAGGTGAACCAATTAAAATTTCATTTAACCCTGATTATATGAAAGATGCTTTACGCTCATTTAGTGGTGTCGACATTAATGTTGGCTTTACTTCAAGTGTCCGTCCTTTATTAATTTCGGCTCTCGAGAAAAGTGAAACACCTAACAATGAATTACTGCAATTATTAACACCAATTCGTACGCACTAATTTTGAAATGAAACTCCTGTCTTATCTAGCCCAAGCGGTTAGTAAGATTAGGAGTTTTTTTATATTAAGTTGTCTGAAACGAGCAACTAAGTTATAATGAACTGTTGCGAAAATAAGTAGTTTCGCTTAGAAAAGTTATCACCATGTGCATAACTTTTCTAAGCGAGAAGAATTATTTTAAAATTAGTTGCCAAACCAGTCATTTTCCATAAATACAAAAAATAGCCGGTTTTGGGTAAATGTTAAAAAATAAGCTTTTCTACCTAATAATGTATTTAAAAGCTAAAATGACGTAAAAATAGCTATTAAATTTGATGTTTAGGCGATTTAAAGGTATAATATAAGAGAATAAATATGCTGATTGGGTGATAAAAAATGGATGAACGTGTAATAGAAATTACGACGGAGTATGTAACTTTAGGTCAAGTTTTAAAAATTACTGATATTATCCAAAGTGGTGGAATGGCAAAATGGTATTTAAGTGAATATTTTGTCTATGTAAATGATGAAGAGGAACAACGCCGTGGACGTAAATTACGCGAAGGCGATGTCATCGAATTCCCTCACGAGGAAGTAAAAGTATTCATTAAAAATAGAGATTAATGAAAGTAAAGCAACTACAACTAAAAAATTATCGTAATTATGAATTGCTTGACTTAACATTTAATGACGGCTTAACGATTTTAACTGGTGAAAATGCCCAAGGAAAAACCAATCTCCTTGAGGCGATTTTTTTGTTATCCATGGCAAAAAGTCATCGGACCAACCATGATAATGAGTTAATTCGATGGGGGGAATCTTACGCTCAAGTTGAAGCGATGATTGAAACTAAAAATTATGACTTTCCTTTGTCACTGTCTTTTGGCCCTAAAGGTAAAATTGCTAAGGTAAACCATATTGAACAAGCAAAGCTAAGTCATTTTATTGGAAAATTAAATGTCGTCTTATTCGCACCGGAGGATCTTCAGTTAATCAAAGGTTCTCCTAGTTTGAGACGCAAATTTTTAGATTCTGAGTTGGGTCAATCCCATCCAGTTTATCTACAAGCACTTCTTGATTACAATCGCATTTTAAAGCAGCGCAATCGCTATTTAAAAGAGAATGGCTACAAAAAACAATTTGATCAAGTTTATTTTGATGTGATTACGGACCAACTTATCGAAAAAGCGGTTGAAATCATTACTTATCGAATTGAATTTGTAGAAGCTCTTGATGAACTTGCTCGTCCTATTCATAAATCACTTTCAAATCAACGGGATATTTTGAGTTTGGAATATAAGAGCAGTACATCGAAGTTAGATTATGAGCAATTAGATACACTTGACCAACAATTCCATCGTTTATATGAAAATTCTCTAGAAAGAGAAAAAGAACGGGGCGTTACCGCTTATGGGCCCCATCGTGATGATTTTTATTTTGCATTGAATGAAAAAGATGCGCAAAACTTCGCATCGCAAGGACAGCAAAGAACAATTGTCCTATCTTTGAAGTTAGCTGAGATTGAATGGCTAAATAATCGGATTGGAGAATATCCAATTTTACTATTGGATGATGTCTTATCTGAATTAGATGATAATCGACAACATATATTAATGAGCCAGATTGAAGGGAAAGTTCAAACATTCCTAACAACAGCAACGATTAAAGGGTTAAATCTTACACAATTAGAACATGCGCAAATCTTGTATGTTGAAGATGGGCAGATTACCGAAGAAGGAGAGTAGAACATGCCAGATAATATAAATGAACAAAACTATGACGCGAATCAGATTCAGGTCCTTGAAGGTCTTGAAGCGGTACGTAAGCGTCCAGGTATGTATATAGGTACGACAAGTATTGATGGTTTACACCACTTAGTGTGGGAAATCGTTGATAACTCTATTGACGAGGCACTTGCAGGTTACAGTGATCATATCGAAGTGGTTATTGAAGCGGATAATACAATAACAGTTACCGATAATGGTCGTGGGATTCCAGTAGATACTCAAGAAAAAACAGGTCGTCCCGCTGTTGAGACCGTCTTTACAATGCTTCACTCCGGAGGTAAATTCGGTGGTGGCGGTTATAAAGTTTCTGGAGGACTTCACGGGGTAGGTGCAGCAGTTGTAAATGCACTGTCTTCTCACTTGTACGTTGAAGTTTCCCGTAATGGTAAGGTATACCGTGAAGAATTCGAACGCGGGAATATCGCGAAAGAATTAGAAATCGTCGGGACATCTGAACATACTGGAACAAAAGTAAACTTTAAAGCCGATCCAACGATATTTACTGATACAACGGACTTTAAATACAATGTCTTAAAAGAACGTATTCGTGAATTAGCTTTCTTAAATAAAGGTTTACGTATTAGTTTAGAAGATAAACGTGAAGAGCGAGAAGAATCGGACAGTTTCTTCTATGAGGGTGGTATTCAAAGTTTTGTTGAGTACATCAACGAAGACAAGCAAGTCTTACATGAGAAACCAATCTACTTAGAAGGTGAATCTGACGGGATTCAAGTTGAGATTGCTTTACAATATACAACTGATTACGCAACTAAAATTTTATCGTTTGCTAATAATATTCATACTCACGAAGGTGGAACGCATGAATCTGGGTTAAAAGCTGGATTAACACGTGTCATCAATGATTACGCACGTACAAATAACTTATTAAAAGACTCAGATGATAACTTATCAGGGGATGATACTCGTGAAGGTTTAACGATTGTTCTATCTGTTAAACATCCGGACCCACAATTCGAAGGGCAAACGAAGACGAAACTTGGTAACTCTGAAGTTCGTACGATTACAGATCGACTATTCTCATCTAATTACGAATCATTCTTATTAGAAAATCCAAAAGTAGCTAAAATTATTATTGAAAAAGGGATTTTAGCTTCACGCGCAAGAAACGCGGCGAAACGTGCCCGTGAAATGACACGTAAAAAATCAGGCTTAGAAATCGCAAACTTACCTGGTAAGTTAGCTGACTGTTCAAGTCGTGATCCAGAAAAATGTGAATTATTTATCGTGGAGGGTGACTCTGCCGGTGGATCAGCGAAACAAGGACGTTCAAGAATGTATCAAGCAATTTTACCAATTCGTGGTAAAATTCTTAACGTTGAAAAAGCGTCAATGGATCGTATCTTAAATAACGAAGAAATCCGTTCATTATTTACTGCAATGGGAACAGGTTTTGGTGCTGAATTTGATGTATCAAAAGCTCGTTATCATAAATTAATTCTGATGACCGATGCGGATGTCGATGGAGCACATATTCGTACGCTATTATTAACATTAATTTTCCGTTATATGCGTCCGTTACTAGAAGCGGGTTATATTTATATTGCTCAACCGCCTCTTTATCAAATTAAACAAGGTAAAAAAGAATTGTACCTTGATACAGACGAACAATTACGCAAATGGCAAGCAGAAAATCCAGATGCTCGTTACTCTCTACAACGCTATAAAGGTCTTGGAGAGATGGACTACGAGCAACTATGGGATACAACAATGAATCCTGAAAATCGTCGCTTACTTCGTGTAACGATTGATGATGCTGAGATTGCTAACGAAGTTATGGAAATGCTTATGGGGGACGAAGTTCCGCCACGTCGTGAATTTATTGAAGAAAATGCCGTTTATGTACAAAATTTAGATACATAATTACTACAACGTATCTATTATGTCTCATAAACAGAAAGGAATAAAAATATGAGTGAAATTTTCGGAGATAATCACCGCGAAATTGAATCAATTAATCTCCCAGATGAAATGCGAACGTCATTCCTTGACTATGCTATGAGTGTTATTGTCTCACGTGCTCTTCCAGATGTACGTGATGGTTTGAAACCTGTTCAGCGCCGTATTTTATATGGGATGAATGAATTGGGTGTGACACCAGATAAACCGCATAAAAAATCTGCACGTATTGTTGGGGACGTTATGGGGAAATATCACCCCCATGGGGACTCAGCAATCTATGAAGCGATGGTACGTATGGCACAGCCTTTTAGTTACCGTCAATTATTAGTAGATGGACACGGGAACTTTGGTTCAGTCGATGGTGATGGAGCAGCGGCAATGCGTTATACGGAAGCACGTATGTCAAAAATTGCCTTGGAAATGCTGCGCGATATCAATAAAGATACTATTGATTTCCAAGATAACTATTCTCAAGAAGAGAAAGAACCAGTTGTATTACCTGCACGCTTTCCTAACCTATTGGTTAACGGTGCGGCTGGTATTGCGGTTGGGATGGCAACGAATATTCCACCTCATAATTTAGGTGAAGTCATTGATGGTGTGGTTGCCTTAATGCACAATCCTGAAATTACTGTCGAAGAAATTATGGAACACATTCCAGGTCCAGATTTCCCAACTGGTGGTATCGTTATGGGTAAATCAGGTATTCGTAAAGCCTATAAAACAGGTAAAGGAAAAATCATTATCCGTTCTAAAGTAGATATTGAACCCATCGGTAACGATCGTGAACGAATTATCGTTTCAGAATTACCCTATGGAGTAAACAAAGCAAATTTAGTTAAACGTATTGCTGAATTAGCGCGTGAGAAACGGATTGAAGGAATTACTTATGCCAACGATGAGTCTGCTCGTGAAGGGACGCGAGTTGTCATCGAGGTAAGACGTGATGTTTCTGCCAGTGTTGTATTGAATAACTTATATAAATACACACCAATGCAAGTATCATTTGGTTTTAATATGCTTGCGATTGATGGTGGCGTACCCAAAGTCCTAGGTATTAAAGATATTCTTGATAAGTATTTAGATCACCAAATTGAAGTGATTCGTCGTAGAACTGAATTCGAGAAACGAAAAGCAGAAAATCGTGACCATATCTTACAAGGATTATTGATTGCTTTAGATCATATTGATGAAATTATTACGATTATCCGTTCATCTCGTGATGGTGAGACAGCTAAAACACAATTAATCGAAAATTACGGACTTACAGATGTCCAAGCACAAGCGATACTCGATATGCGTTTAGTTCGTTTAACTGGCTTAGAACGTGAAAAAATTGAGAAAGAACACAATGATTTACTCGCATTGATTGAACGCTTAACTGAGATTTTAAGTAACCAAGAGCGTATGTTTGAAATTATTGAAGATGAATTAACAGATTTAAAAACACGTTTTGGCGATGAACGTCGAACAGAATTACAAATTGGGGAATTAATGAACATCGATGATGAAGATTTAATCGATGAAGAAGATGTATTAATCGCTTTAACTGCTAACGGATATGTGAAGCGAATGACTCAAGATGAATTCCAAGTTCAAAACCGTGGTGGACGTGGTGTTAAAGGTATGGGCTTAGGAGATAACGATGAAATTCAAACACTTGTCTCAGCTTCAACCCATGATACCCTACTATTCTTTACGAACCTCGGACGCGTATTCAGCCTTAAAGGGTACGATATTCCAGAATACGGACGTCAGGCTAAAGGTTTACCAATCGTAAACTTAATTAGTCTTGGTACTGGAGAAGTAGTGAAACAAATTATTTCAGTGAATAAATCAACCGAAGAATCTGGTCAATCTGATAGTTACTTATTCTTTGTAACGCGAAGTGGTACAGCAAAACGTACTGATTCATCAGATTATTATAATATTCGTCAAAATGGATTAATCGCTATTAACTTAAAAGAAGGCGATGAATTAGTCAATGTTATGGAAACAACGGGTGAACACAACATTATTATCGGAACACATAACGGAAACGCTATGACTTTCAATGAAAATGATGTTCGTGTGATGGGACGTACAGCCACAGGTGTCCGTGGTATTAAATTACGTGCTGACGATTATGTTGTAGGATCTGACGTATTGACTGATGAGCACGAAGTCTTAGTTGTAACTGAAAATGGTTATGGTAAACGAACGCCTGCTTCAGAATATACTCCTAAAAACCGTGGGGGTCTTGGAGTGAAAACGTCCAATATTTCTGAGAAGAGTGGTAAATTATCAGGTATCGTGACTGTTAAAGGTGATGAAGACTTGATGATTATGACTGATCAAGGTGTTGTAATCAGATCACACGTTAGTGGGATTTCACAAACATCTCGAGCTACCCTTGGTGTTCGTATGATTCGATTAGATGACGACGCTATTGTTAGTTCGATCGCTACGATTCCAGCAGCTGAGGAAGAAGCTACAGAAGAAGAGGTCATTGAACACATTGATGACGTCAAAGTTGACCGTGAGTCAGTAACTTCCGAAGATGTTGAACTCAATGAAGAATTATCAGAAAGAATTTCAGAAGCAGTAGAAGATACTGAAGAAGAGTTTGATGAAGATAACGAATAATAAATGAACAAAGAAGCGACAAGCTTTCATCATTTGATGAGCTTATCGCTTCTTTTATGTGCATATTTTTCTTAGTTTGTTGAAGGTTTAAGATGTCGAACACGGACGACCCCTTCGATATTTTCTAGTGCAACCTTATCATTTGCTTCGATGTCATCGTCTAAATCAATCATCGTACAAGCCCAGCCATTGCGAGGTTTGTTCGTTAATCGGTTAATATTTAGATTGTGTTGAGAAAGTACATGGGTAATTTGACCGATCATGTTCGGGATATTACGATGTAACACGGTTATACGGCTAATAGTTTGGATTGGACCAAAATTAATCGTCGGGAAATTCACTGAATGATGAATGTTTCCGTTTTTCAAGTAGTCCATGACTTGGTCAATGACCATATTTGCTGCATTCGCTTCACTTTCAGGTGTTGAGGCACCAAGATGGGGAATATTAATCGTATTTTTCATACTTAATGTTTTTTCATCTGGGAAATCAACCACATATTTACCAATACTTCCATTATTAATTGCGTCTTCCAAAGCATTTAAATCCACTAAACCACCACGGGCACAGTTAATAATGATTTGACCTTTTTTGGCTTCAGCTAATAATTCTGCATTTAAATAATTTTTTGTACTGTCATTGTATGGAATATGTAATGTGATGTAATCACAGTTTTGCATAATATAATTAATATCATATTGAGTTTTTGTTGAGGGATTTAAGCCGAGAGCGTGTTGGACCGATAAGTATGGGTCATAACCGTAGACATCCATCCCTAAACCTAAACACATATTAGCAACAAGCACACCAATGGCACCTAAACCAATGATACCAATTTTCTTACCGGCTAATTCGGGTCCAACAAATTGCTTTTTACCCGCCTCAACTTTTGAACCAATATCAGACTCGCCTATGAGTGTTTGTGTCCAGTCTAAGGCCGATTCAATGTTTCTTGAAGACATGATCAAAGCAGATAGAACTAACTCTTTAACGCCGTTTGCGTTGGCTCCTGGTGCATTTGCAACAACAATTCCCTTCTCGGTCAATTCATCAATTGGGATATTGTTAACACCTGAACCTGCTCGGCCGACAAATTTTAAATTCTCTGGCAAGTCCATCTGATGCATATCAGCACTTCTTACAATAATGGCATCTGCTTCGGAATCACTATGATTTAAAGTAAATTCGTGTGTTAGCTTACTTAATGCATTGGCATCAATATTGTTTAATGTTTTAATTTTAAATCTTTTTTCTGTATAGCTCATTTTGTACCTCGCTTATTATCATTTTCAAAGACTTTCATAAAGTTAATGAGTGCATCGATACCTTCCATCGGCATGGCGTTATAGATACTCGCACGCATGCCACCGACTGATCGGTGTCCTTTCAAGTTATGTAGACCTTTTTCTTGGGCTTCTTTAGCGAAAGCTTTATCTAAATCCTCTGAATCGGTTCTAAAAGTCACATTCATAATTGAACGGTTCTCTTTACGAGCTGTCCCTTGATAGAAATCACTTTGGTCAATGTAATCATAAAGTTTAGCCGTTTTCTCTTTATTGATTGCTTCGATGGCTTTCACACCACCTTGCTCTTCTAACCAAGCAAATACTTGACCAGCTACATAAATAGCAAAAGTAGGAGGTGTGTTGTACATTGAATCTTTATCAATTTGTGTCGCATAATCGAGCATTGTAGGCGTGATATCTTGAGCCTTACCTACTAGGTCTTTACGCACAATGACAACAGTTAGACCCGCTGGTCCCATATTTTTTTGAGCTCCAGCATAGATTAGGCCAAATTTAGTGACATCATACTCTTCTGAAAGAATATTCGATGACATATCAGCGACTAAAGGAATATTGTCAAATTGAGGGAGCTCCTCTGGTTTAAAACGCGTTCCATAGATTGTATTGTTCAAACACAAATGTACATAATCAGCATCTGGACGGACATTAATAGCGTCATTATTTGGAATATATGTAAAATCATCCTCTTCAGTACTTGCTGCGACTTGAATATCACCGTAGCGAATGGCTTCTTTATAAGCTTTTTTAGAGAAACTTCCTGTTAAGATATAATCAGCTTTACCTGATTGATTTAATAAATTTAATGGTACACTTGAAAACTGAGTCGATGCCCCACCTTGTAAAAATAAAATTTCGTAAGTATCTGGAATATTCATTAAGTTGCGTAATGATTGTTTAGCATTCTCATGAATTTCCATGTAGGATGGAGATCGGTGGCTCATTTCCATAACAGATAGGCCTTGCCCTTGGTAATTTGTTAGGTTTTTACTAACATTTTCTAATACTGAAACTGGCAGTGTAGATGGTCCTGCAGAGAAATTATAAATGCGATTCATCTTAAACGCTCCTTTTTAATTAATGATATGATCATTATATCACAAAATAAAGAAAAACTAAGGGGTTTATTAAAATAAGATGAAAATAATGTAAAATATCTCATAAAAAACTTTCAAATAAAGCTTGTAATCAAATGATGATAATTGTATAATTCATAGATGTGAGTATTTAACTATACTCTCCTTGCTCTAATATTTTTTTAGGGCCATCAGACCAAAAGGAGGTGCAAGCCAAATGAGCCAAACAACAAAATACGAAATTTTATATATTATCCGTCCTGACTTAAACGAAGACGAGAAAAATGAATTAGTAGAACGTTTCGATGGTATCTTAACAGCAAACGGAACTACAATTGTTGAGTCGAAAGACTGGGCAAAACGTCGCTTAGCATATGAGATTAATGATTATAAAGAAGGAATTTATCATTTAATCACTGCTGAAGCTTCAGATGCTACAGGAATCAACGAATTCGACCGTTTAGCTGCGATCAATCGCGGAATCTTACGTTTTATGATTACTAAAGTAGAAGCTTAATTTGTTTCACGTGAAACACTTTGAAGGAGGATGTAATTGTGAACACAGTTCAATTAGTGGGACGTTTGACACGAGAAGTTGACTTGAAGTTTACTTCGTCAGGTATTGCAGTAGGTACTTTTACCATAGCCGTTAATCGCAATTTTACTAATCAACAAGGTGAGCGTGAAGCCGATTTTATTAGTTGCGTAATCTGGCGTAAATCAGCAGAAAACTTTGCTAACTTTACCCGTAAAGGATCTCAAGTTGGAGTCGAAGGACGTATTCAAACACGTAATTACGAAAACCAACAAGGTCAACGTGTCTATGTTACTGAAGTAGTTGTAGAACAGTTCCATTTATTGGAGCCACGTTCAGTTACAGAACAAAGACCTGCGGATACTAGCAACAATAATAGCAGTAGTAGTTATGGTGGCGGACAAAGTTATAACAATAACAACTCTCAAAACCAACAAAACAACTACAACAATAACCAATCATCATATCAAAACAATAATTCAAATAACAATAGTGGAGGATTCGGTAACTCACCATTTAACATGGAAGATGGCACGCCAGTTGACATCTCTGAAGATGACTTACCATTCTAATCTTTCAACATTCGTTTAAAATATAAAGGAGGATAACACCTATGGGACAACGTCGTGGTGGAAGACGCAGAAAAAAAGTATGTTTTTTCTGTGCAAATCATATTGATCACCCTGATTATAAAGACGTGGATTTAGTTAGCCGTTTCGTATCTGAAAAAGGTAAAATTTTACCTCGTCGAGTTACAGGTACTTGTGCTAAACATCAACGTACTTTAACTTCAACAGTTAAACGTACTCGTATTATGGCACTAATTCCATTTACAATTAAAGACTAATTTAATTAGCTGAGAGTAGGACCTTGTGTTCTACTCTCTTTTTTTATTGACGCATAACATAAATGTTTCACATGAAACTTTTAACTTATTTTCTAGCAAGTTAGTAAACTTCGGAACAATAGCATTAGAACATTGATTATGTTAAAATACTTAGTATATTATTAATTAGATGAGGTGAAATATGTTTAACAAAGAAAGACTTAAAGCATTCTTTGAACAATTTCATTCATTAGATATTAGTTGGCAAATTTATAGTTTAGTCATTTTATATACAATCATTATGCTTGCTGCATTAATGTTACGCTGGGAAATCGGTGTAATGCTTTTTATACTATTAATTGCAGTTGTCGTATTTTTTGTGTTTAATTATGAAAACTTTATTCGTAACTTAAGTACAATGGCGAGTCGCCTCTCTCAATCAGTACGAGGTGCACAGGAAGATGCAATGTACCGCTCTCCTATTGGAATCCTATTATATGGTCAAGATTCCAATCATCGCATTAAGTGGGTCAATCCAGCGATGCAACATTTGTTTGGATCACAAGAGTTACTTGGAGAACCACTAGTATCTATAAATAAAGAGTTTGATAAAATGGTAGCAATTGAATCTGATAAACATTGGCATACGGTTCCTTTTATGGACCGATATTACCGAGTATTACACCAAACAGATGTGAAAGCATTATATATGATTGATGTAACAGATTAAGTGTTGATTCGAGAACAAAAGAAATTCGATCAAGTTGTATTCGGTTATCTTTTCTTGGATGACTATAACGAGATTGTAGAAACACTCGATGATCAACAGGCAACCAATTTTGACTCTATTATATTGAATGATATCAATGAATGGGCTGAATCCTATGGCGTTTTTACTAAACGAATCAATGAGGAAAAATTTATTCTACTTCTAAACCAATATGTGCTTGATAAACTTGAAAAAGATAAATTTAAGTTTTTCGATGAGATGCGTGAACGCAATTCTTTAAGAAATATGCCATTATCAATTAGTATTGGCGTATCTTATCCAGATTCACCAAGTTATCGTATTGATGACTTATCAGACCAAGCACAACTTAACTTAGATTTAGCGCTTGGACGCGGCGGCGACCAAATTGTCGTTCGATCGCAGTCTGGTAAAGCAAGATTTTATGGTGGTAAGACAAATCCTACAGAGAAACGTACAAACATAAAATCACGACTAGTTTTTCAAGCCTTACGCACGTCAATTCAACAAGCGGAACAAATACTCATATCTGGCCATAAAACCCCTGATATGGACTCTATGGGCTCTGCAATAGGTATTTATAAGATTGTCAGATCCTTTGGGGTCCCAGCTCGTATTCTGATTAATGAAGATGAGTTTAATCAAGATATTCGTCAGTTATTGGCCTTAGATCAAGCTCGTTACTTATGGGATGAAGATATCTTCGTTAATAAAGAAGAAGCTGAAAAATATATGTCTGATGAAACTTTAATGATTTTAGTCGATCATCATCGTCCGTCATTAAGTGAAGCTGAAGAATTGATAAATGGACATGATGTGGTTATTATTGACCATCACCGTCGTGGTGAGGAGTTCCCAGAGCAAACGGTCCTGACATATATCGAACCTTATGCGTCGTCAACATCAGAGTTGATTACTGAATTCTTCATTAATATGCGTAATACGAATGAAGCATTAAATAAGTTTGAGGCAACAGCATTACTTGCTGGGGTGATTGTAGATACGAATAATTTCTCATCAAGAACAGGTTCAAGAACTTTTGATGTAGCAAGTTATTTAAAATCTCGTGGAGCAGACCGTGTTCAAATCCAACGCTTACTTAAAGAAGATTTATCAAACTTAATTGAGCGTAACAAACTATTAGAGCATACAAAATTTGTCAAAGATGGCTATGCAGTTATTATTGGACCTAATGAAGAAGTTTTTGATAATATAACAGCGTCACAAACTGCTGATGTTTTACTAGACGTTAAAGGTGTTGAAGCTTCCTTTGTTATCTACCGTAGAAGTGATTCTGTTGTAGGGATTAGCGCACGAAGTTTAGGAAGTATTAACGTCCAAACGATTATGGAAAGATTAGGTGGCGGAGGTCATTTATCGAATGCGGCGACGCAAATTGAAGATAAATCGACTGAAGAGGTCTATATTCAATTATCAGAAGAAATAAATAAAGAATAAGGAGGACTTTGAATGAAAGTAATTCTATTGAAAGATGTCAAGAAACAAGGTAAAAAAGGTGATGTGATTGAAGTATCAGATGGTTACGGACGTAATTATCTAATCAAGAACAACCTTGCTAAAGTAGCGGATGGTGCAGCTTTAAATCAGCTGAAATCTAAAAAAGAAGCTGAAGCTAGACTGGCTAAAGAAGAATTAGCTGAATCTAAAGAAATTAAAGAAGCCATTGAAAAAGAAGAGACAGTTGTTACGATTGCAGCTAAAACAGGTGAAGATGGTCGATTATTCGGTACTATCCCTTCTAAACAAATTGCAGAAGAGCTTGAAAAGCAATATAACATCGAGGTTGATCGCCGTAAGATCCAATTAGGTGAAAATTTAAACTCTTTAGGACGTTACAACGTTCCAGTGAAACTTCATAGTGAAGTCTCAGCAGATATTAAAGTACATATCGTTGAACAATAGTTTCATATGAAACATTTTAAGCATTTTAATAGTGTATTCATTTGGTATTCAAACCAATGAATACACTATTTTTATTGGTTTGAATTATTAAGATGTGAATATTACTAAAAGGCTTTAAATAAAAGTTATTAACATGTTGATAACTATGAAAAAGGCTGAGAATTTGGTATGATTTATATACTTGTATTTAAGAGTGAATCGAGTAGAATATAGAAATGAAGAAAGAAGGTGAACCGTTGGAAAATAAACCAATGGATAGACAACTACCATATAATATAGAAGCTGAACAATCAGTGCTCGGCGCATTACTTATCAATCCTATTAAAGTAGGAACGGTTCAATCAATTATTGAGGAAGATGACTTTTATTTACGTAAACACCGCATTATCTTTAATGCGATGGCGAATATCTTCGATTCACCTGATTATGAACTTGATGCCATCACCTTAATTGATCGACTTACGAGTTATGGAGAAATTGAAAATGTAGGTGGCCATGATTATATAATTGAGTTAACCCAAACAGCACCAACAGCTGTAAACGTTGACCATTATGCAAAGATAGTAAAAGATAAATCAATCTTACGTAGTTTAATCTCAGCTAGTACACAAATAAGCCAGACGGCTTATGAAGAAGGTGATGAGATTTCTAATATCATCGAAAAAAGTGAGAAACTTATCTTATCAATTGGTGAAGGGAAGAATAATGACGGACCTGTCTCTATACGCTCGTTAATTTCAGATGCATTTGAGAACATTGTTCGATTATCGGAAGAGAAAAGAGACGTTGTTGGTTTACCAACAGGTTATATCGACTTAGATAAATTAACGAGTGGTTTCCAACCAGACCAATTGATTATTCTAGCTGCGAGACCATCCGTAGGTAAAACAGCCTTTGCTTTAAACATTGCCCAAAACGTTGCCACGAAATCTAAAATACCTGTTGTAATATTCTCACTAGAGATGGGTGCATTAGATTTAGTAAACCGTATTATTTGTGCGGAAGGTAATATACATGCATCTAATTTACGTACAGGACAACTTACCAATGATGAATGGAATAGTTTCACGGTGGCTACAAACACACTTAAAGATGCACCGATCTTTATTGATGATACAGCAGGGATTAAAGTGTCTGAAATTCGTGCGAAAAGTAGACGATTAAAACAAGAAAATCCAGATTTAGGTCTGATTGTGATTGACTATCTTCAATTAATTGAAGGATCCGGTGGCGAAAGTCGTCAGCAAGAAGTATCTGAAATTTCTCGTCAATTGAAGAAATTAGCCAAAGAATTAGGCGTACCTGTCATTGCACTGTCTCAATTATCTCGTGGTGTGGAACACCGTCAGAATAAACGACCTATCTTAAGTGATATTCGTGAGTCTGGATCGATTGAGCAAGATGCGGATATCGTTGCCTTCTTATACCGTGAGGATTATCACCAACAAGAAGGTGATGAAGAACCAGTTCAAGATGATGATCTGCCTGATAATACTGTTGAGGTTATCTTAGCTAAGAACCGTGCAGGAGCTAGAGATACGGTTCGCTTATTATTTAAAAAGGAATATAATAAATTCTCAAGTCTTTCATTTGTACCCGAACCACCCATGATGTAACTTACAATGAACTCTTTCTAAATTTAATTAGAAAGAGTTTTTTTGTGTTTAACTCGATTAAAGTGGCGATTAATCAGTTTAACCACTATTTAAATAGGTGTGTAAAGTAGTAAAAACCCGAATATATGTTCCATGTGAAACTTTATGGTGGGAACATGCGTTCTTTTTGTTATTCCTTTCTCTTTAAGCTGGTTTGTATTAAACTTATAATATATTACATTGAAAGCGGAGGTAACAATATGGAGACGGTCGAAAAGAATCATCATGATGTTGTAAGCAAGTTAAAATTGAACACTTTAACTCTTCTATCTTTTTTTATTGTGTTATTTGCTTTACCAGTTAGTACGAATGCTACTACAATTGAGTCTCTTGATAGCATAGACTATACTCAAGCTGATCACACACAAGTAGTTGAAGCTGAACCTGTTGATGAAGCCATATACGAAAATATAGATACTGATACAACTATTTATCCTCAAAGTGACTATACGTTGATTGAAGCTGAATTGCCAAGTGATCAAGTATCAATTAATGAAGACAATTTATTTACTGATGAAGCTCTACTGCCATTTGCTCAGACGGATGAAGTTTATAATTTCGTTCACTTTAATGCGTATAAAGATACATATAGAGATATAGCCACTTATATTTCATATTACATCTATTATTCGGCTGATCCAGAAGATCATTACTTAGTCGCACCGATGAATTTAACTGCTGACGTCGTCGATTTATACAATTATAGTGATTTAATCGCAATGCAACGCTTAGATATTAATCATAAGCTTAGACAAATTTATTATAATGAATATTCCGAGGATTTAGTTGAACGTTACGAATTAAAACAAATGATTCCGACTTCAGTTTATGCCGATGCTAAAGCTTCAATGTTACGTGCCGAGGAATTATATAGCCAAGTTGATCCGGAAAGTGCCGATTATGATTTAGCTACCGAAGTGATTGAGATTGCTAGAGAAGAATTTAGTATCTTTACCAACAAATATAATAATGGGCATTTAGAAGAGCCAGTTTTACATTATTTTATCTCTGATCAAATTGAAGATGAGGCTGTTTTAGAAGAAAATATCGCTTCGATTGAAGAGATAGTTGAAACATTGCCAAGTGAAATTAAACGTCGACTTTCGAATATTTATGTCTTAGCGGAATATGAAATGCCACCTTCAGAAACACCAGGCTTTACTTTACATGGTTTAGCTAAGGATGATGGGACTGTATATTTTGTAGGGGATAAACCCATTTATAAAAATCTAATTTATCATGAGTTTGGTCATACATTAGATTTTGCTAGTTATGCATTAATCGATTGGGATGAAGAGTCTGAAGATTCTTGGTCAACGCAAGATGATTGGCAGGCCATTTATGAAAGTGAATGGGCAGATGAGGAGTCTTATTACAATTCAACCATTGAATCATTTGCAGAAGGCTTTGGTGTGTATTCACTGAAGTATTTCTTAGATGAAGAACCCGATTTATCGGCTTATCCAGATAGTTCGCTTGAAGATAGACCTGAGACAGTTGCATACTTTGACCAGTTGTTCGAAACATTAGACTACTAAACAAATGAGTAAACAAAAATACCCTAAGCACTCTTTAGTCTCTCAACTATAGAGTGCTTAGGGTTTATTTAATTCTATTTATCTATCGATTTGTCTTAGTTATTATGACGACGTCCAGAGATGAATAAGTAAATACCTCCACCGATTAAAGCTAATGCAGCTACAATAATAAGCCAAATTGAACTATTTTCACCAGTGTTTGGTAAGTTTTCTTCATTCTCTTCTACGGATGAACTGATAGATACATCAACACTTGATGATTCTTCATTGTCATCACTTGAAGGTGTTTGAGAACCACCACCGTTGACTACATCTGGATATCTTTCAGTTAAGTAATTAGTTACATCTACATAATTCACTTCACCAGATTCATTCGGTTGAACAGCCCATAGAATATCTTCAAATTGCATTTGATCAACTTGATCTTGAGTGATAGTTGTATTTTGAATGATGTTGTTTTTAGCTTCAACAACTAAATCATTAAACATGTCTGGATACATTGTTACTAACTGTTGGAAAATGTAGCTAGGTACTTTTGCATCAGCATTCTTAGCTTCATTGTACCATTCAGCGAATGTACGATCACTAAATTCATTCAAGATAGCATCTGTTGTTGGTGTTTGATTAACGACAGCTTCACGAACAGGAGTAATTGCACTTGCTAATTGATCATCACTGAAATTCACGTAACCAGCAATTACAATTTCATCGCGTAAAGCAGTTAATTCTTCTGAAGAAGTACTTTCAGTTGAAAGTCCCAGTCTATCCATCAAACTAGTAATATGTTCATCACTAAATTGATTTAATTGTTCCATCGTTAAATCAGTTTGACCGACTAATTCTTCACGGTAAATATCTAAATCACTTGCTAGTTCGGATTCACTTGAGTCAGATGATTCTTCTTCATCAGAGGATTCCTCATCAGAAGACTCTTCATCGGATGATTCTTCGCTTGAAGAACTTTCATCTGAAGATGTTTCTGCATCATCAACAGTAATACCGTAATTTTCTTGCATTGCTAAAGCTAAGGCTTCCATGTCTTCTGCGTTATTTTCTTGGAAGACTGAAAATTCTTGCCATAGTAATTCAGCATCAGGTACTTCTAATAACTCTTCTTCATTTAAGTTATAATCCGAAACTAAAGCGTCTCTAAAACGACTGGCTTCAGGACCGAAGACTTCTGGGTTATCGTATACAGCTGTGTTATAAGCTCCACCAATATCAGTACCTGCTTGATTTCCTTCACCTACCATACTTACTAAGTAAATGTCATCAAGTTGGTCTAATTGTTCTTGAGTTGCAGGTGTTGATTCAATGAATGCTTCACGAATCTTAGTAGCAACTGAACCGACCTGTTCATCGGTAAAGATTTCAGGATTTAATTCGATGATTTGGTCGCGGACAATGTCCATCGTTTCTTGAGCATAATCTCCATTTTCAGCAGTTGTTTTAATCGGTGCTAATTCTTCCTCAGTGAATTGACTGAATTGCTCTTCTGTAATATCAGTATATTCCAAAATCGCTGCTTCAAATTCATCTTCAGGTGCTGGAGTTTCACCATTCCCATTGTCTTCGCCATTTTCTCTTTCAGTACGACGTTCGATGTAAGCATCACGTGCTTGGGTAATTTGTGGCACGATTGATTCAACAGCAGCTTGCTCGTCATCGTTATTTTCTAACAATGCGTTCGTATACCATCCTAAGATGTCACTAGGTAAAGCCGTGTTTAAATCTGAATAGCTATATTCTGAATAAGTAGAAATAGCCTCTGCTGCTTCATTATAAGCTTGTAAGTCCTCACCTGTTAAAAGGTTTAATTGAGGGTAATCGATTGCTAACTGGTTATACATTTCTAACCATACATCCAGTTCAGGATTCGATTCTGCTTCAGTATTTTTTGTAGTATATAAATCAACTAAATATTGATCCTCTACTTCTAATAATTGTTCTAAGTTAACAGGTTGAACGCCCGCTAAGTTATTTTTTATTTGAACGAGTAATTCTTGGTCCACCTCTGTTGTTGTTTCTTCTTGGGCATGAACGGTTTGACTCGTTGGTAGTAAAGCATTATTTCCAAGAGTAGTTCCTGCTCCGATTGCTAAAGCACATGTAGATACTAATAATAATTTTTTTAATCTCATTTTGCGCCCTCCTCTATCTGTTAATTCCATCATACGCTGTAAATGTGAATTTTTATCGAAGGAAAAATGTGGAATTCGCCATTTATTTTGTGAATATTGTATTAAATTTAAAACAAAAAAGAGCCAGAGGTTATATAACCACGGGCTCTTAAAAGGGAGTTTATCCCCAAACGCTATCTAAAATCATTGTTTGTTCACGGTCAGGACCAACAGATAAAGTTGCAATCTTAACTCCAACTAATTCACTGATGCGACGAACGTAGTTACGTGCATTTTGTGGTAAGTCTTCTAAAGATTTTGCACCTGTGATATCTTCTGTCCAACCAGGTAATTCTTCGTAAACTGGCGTACAGTCAGCTAGAACTTTTAAACTTGCTGGGTAATATTCAATACGTTCACCAGCAGAAGTTTCGTAAGCAGTACAAATCTTAACTGTCTCTAAACCAGTCAATACGTCGATTGAGTTTAATGATAGATTTGTAATACCTGATACTCGGCGTGAGTGACGCATAACAACTGAATCAAACCAACCAACACGACGTGGACGCCCTGTAGTTGTTCCGTATTCTCTACCTACTTCACGAATTTGTTCTCCAACTTCATCAAACAATTCTGTTGGGAATGGTCCATCTCCTACACGTGATGTATAAGCTTTACATACACCAACGACTGTATCAATTTTTGATGGTCCTACTCCACTACCAATCGTTACCCCACCAGCTACTGGGTTTGAAGAAGTAACGAATGGATATGTACCTTGATCGATATCTAACATGACACCTTGAGCACCTTCGAATAATACACGTTTACCTTCATCAATCGCATCGTTTAAAATGACTGATGTATCAGTAACATACTTCGCAATTTCTTGACCATATGCGTAGTATTCTTCGAAAATTTCTTCAAAAGATAAAGGTGAATTGTCATAAACACGCTCGAATAATTTATTCTTTTCAGCTAAGTTTACTTCTAAACGCTCTTTAAAGATTTCTTTATCTAATAAATCAGCAATACGGATTCCAACACGAGCAGCTTTATCCATGTAAGCTGGGCCAATCCCTTTAATCGTTGTTCCGATTTTGTTATCACCTTTAGAATCTTCTTGAAGTTGATCCATTAAGATGTGGTAAGGCAAGATAACATGAGCGCGTGAAGAAATACGTAAACTACTTGTATCAACACCTTCATCTGCTAAATAGTTCAATTCTTTAACAATTGACTTTGGATTCACGACAACACCGTTTCCGATAACACTGATTTTACTATTATCAAAAATACCTGAAGGGATTAAGTGTAATTTAAATGTTTCACCATCAAATTGAATCGTATGCCCTGCATTGTCTCCACCTTGATAACGTGCAATTACTTCAGCGTTATTACTTAGAAAGTCAGTAATTTTACCTTTACCTTCGTCTCCCCATTGTGTTCCTACAACTACTACTGATGTCATTGTTAGATCTCCTTTTTATATAATAATATTTCAATCATGAATACAATATGTCTCCACGCGATACATAACATCCCGTCTCCTATATTATACCTTATTATCTGTGCAACGTCTTTCGCTAATTCAGTTGAGCAGATGAGATTGAATAATATTTCGCCATCAATCATAACATTGATGGCGTATTTATCTCAAAGTCTAATAATATCATAATGCCTATAACAATAAAACAAGCAAATGTTGTTACTCAATAAATCACTTGTAAAAAAAGAAACATCCATCCCAATTTTTTGGAATGGATGTTAGATTATTTAAATTATTTTGAGAAAGACCAGTAATTGATTCCTTCTGCGAGTAACACTTCTTCATCAATGCCTTGGATACTATACATTTTTTGAGCATCATCATTTGGATCATTGACGTAGACTTGACCGTTTTCGTAGCCACGAATGACAATTATGTGACCAACTTCTGTAAAGAAGCCTGGTACGACAGAGGCAACAATTAATTCACCGTTGTTTACAGCTTCCATTGCGCTATAGAAATCATTTCCATAGTTATAAAAGTCGTAATTATGTTCAACCGCAAAATCATGGAAGATTTGCCAAGATGTTCCGGCATTATCTACCCAATATTTTTCCTCGCTCCATTCAAGTATTTCTTTTGGATTCACTTCACGATTCTCAAAAGCAGCATGAACCATGGCTAGAGACAGGATTGCACAGCCATTTTCACCCAGTTGTTGGGTTGTATTACTTCCGTATTTTTCTGTTCGCCAGTTCGCATCTTTTTGTAGATACAATGGAACATCAATTTGGTTTCCAGTTGCAGCAGCTGTGTTTTCTGCTGGATAATCTGGTAAGAATAAGTAACCAAGTTCTTCCACATCAAGATCATTTGCATGGATGGCCGCAAGAATCTCGTCTTGGGCTTGAATTAAGTTTCCATCAAATTCTGTTTGGGTTAATTCAGCAATCGTTTCTTCCATTGCTTTATCTTTAGGCGAGTATGTACTCAGTGTTTCTGCCAGAGTGGCTGGTACTTCGATGCTTTCATCGGGGACACTTTCAGTCTGTTGAGAAACAACGGGCTCAGCTTGTAAAGAAATTAACTCTTCTTGAGTAGATTGTTGTTGGTGATCTGCGATAATTAAATTATTGTTCGCAGTTAATTTATTTAAAAGTATAATTAAACTTAAACAAATGGCAATGAATATAAGTGAGCCAATTGTTGCTATTGGCGTATAGTTACGCGTTTTTGGCATTTCAATAACTCCTTTACAAAAAAACATTTCTAAATGTATTCTAATATAAAAGAATACGCTAACTGACTCGAGAATACCATAGGAAATGTTGAATATTTGAATAAAGTAATGAAAGTTTAATACTCTGTTCATAATTGCAAAAGCTAAATGTCTTTATCACAACAATTAAAAGTATGAGATTCATTCATGTGATATTTCTTTACAAATGGTGTTATAATATGTTTGCGAGAGCTTTTTAATCATCGTATAATAATTTTCTAAGAGAGGAGAATGGTGATGGCAAGAAAGGAATTTCGTAAGTCACTAGCAGTTTTTCCAATAGGTACGGTTATGGAGTTGACGGAGTTAACCGCTCGTCAAATTCGTTATTACGAAGAACAGGGTTTAATCGAGCCTCAACGTAGTGAAACCAACCGTAGGCTATACTCTTTAAATGATGTCGATCGATTACTGGACATCATTGACCTAATGGATGAAGGCATGACAATTAAAGGTATTAAAAATAGATATCGCTTTAGTGACCGAGTATCTAAAAACTCAGTACCTCTAACTGACCAAGATGTGCGACGTATCTTAAGGGATGAACTAGATTTTCAATCTAGATTCGAATAACCTATTAAAAGAGAGGATTTTGAAGCAATGACAAAATGGACGAAAGATCGTATTATTGCTGATGCGCATGAGAATAACGTACACTTTATACGATTAATGTTTACGGATATTAGAGGAACAATTAAGAATGTTGAAATTCCTTTAACGCAGTTAGAAAAGGCATTAGAAAATAATATGACATTTGATGGCTCATCAATTGAAGGATTTGTACGTATTGAAGAGAGTGATATGTATTTAATTCCTGATTACGACTCTTGGATGATTTTTAACTGGGATGTCCCATCAGATGGTGGACGCATTGCTTGTTTAATCTGTGATGTAGATACAACTAAACGAGAGCCTTTCTTAGGTGACCCTCGTGGGAATTTAAGACGAGTGTTAGATAAGATGGAGGCTTTAGGCTTTTCTTCATTCAACTTAGGCCCAGAACCTGAATTTTTCTTATTAAAACTGGATGAAGATGGTCGACCAACGATGGATTTAAATGACGATGGTGGCTACTTTGACTTTGCACCAACGGATTTAGGCGAGAACTGTCGACGTGATATTGTGCTTGAATTAGAGCGTTTAGATTTTGAAATCGAAGCAAGTCACCACGAAGTAGCGCCAGGGCAACATGAGATTGATTGGAAATATAATGATGCGATTCGCGCCTGTGATAAAATTCAATTGTTTAAATTGATTGTTAAAACAGTGGCTCGTCGTCATAATTTATATGCAACATTCATGCCTAAGCCTATCTATGGTGAGAGTGGATCTGGAATGCACTTTAACGTTTCTTTATTCGATAAAGAAGGAAAAAATGCTTTCTTTGATGAATCGACTCCAGATCAATTATCGAAGGATGCTCATTACTTTATTGGTGGTTTAATTAAGCATGCAAGTGCTTATACAGCCATTTGTAATCCATTAGTGAATTCTTACAAACGATTAGTTGAAGGGTATGAAGCACCAGTATATATTGCTTGGAGTGAGAGAAACCGTTCTCCACTGATTCGTATTCCTTCATCACGTGGAAATTCAACGCGTATTGAATTAAGAAGTGTGGATCCTTCTGCGAATCCTTATCTAGCTTTAGCAGTAATCTTGCAAGCTGGTTTAGATGGGATTGAGAACAAGATTGAACCACCTATGCCAATTGACCGTAATATTTATACGATGACTCCTGAAGAGCGTATGGCTGAAGGTGTTTTTGACCTGCCATCATCACTTAGCGAAGCAATTGCTGAATTTGAAGCTAGCCCAATTATGAGAGATGCTCTAGGTCCACATATTTCAGGTAACTTTATTGCTGAGAAAACAATGGAATTTGAGTCATATAAAAAACAAGTGACACAATGGGAATTAAATAAATATTTAATGATGTATTAAATTATTTGAATCAGCTCGAAGGACCTATTTATCTGGGTTCTTCGAGTTTTTTTATACAAAAATTTGAATCCGGTTGCACATTGCTTATGAATATGCTAAGCTTTCTTTTATAACACAAGGGGTGCTTCGGCTGAGATGGGATTAACCCGAACTCTATGAACCTGAATGAGTTAAGACTCGCGTAGGGATGTGAATAAGTAAAGTTTATGTATATTGGTGCAGTATGCAATTTGTGCGAATATATCTTTATAAATATCACTCAACCTGCCTTAATTCAGACACTTTGTGTTGTGAATATGAGGGAGGTTTTTTTTATGGTTAATTGTAGTATTGCTTTACAAATTTTACCGTTAGGTGCGACGCAAGAAGCGACACTTGAGGTGGTTGATTCTGTCATTGCTTTTATTGCATCGAAGACGGATAACTATGAAGTGGCGGCGTTTGAGACAACGATTCAAGGAGACTATGATACTTTGATGCCCATCTTAAAAGAGGCAATCGAAGTTGCTTCTCAAACACATCACAAAATTTTTACAAACGTCAAAATTAGTTATGATACGAAAGGGTCAGTGTTAACGATTGAAGATAAAACTACAAAACATCGCCACTAAATATGCTCCATGGATCTTAGGTCTGGGGTTATTACTGCTTTGGGAAGTGGCTGCTAGAGTTGGTTGGTTACCAGAATTTATTATTCCTGCACCAAGTGATGTCCTGATTGCTTTGTGGCAAGACCGAGAGAATTTATGGATGAACAGCCGGGTGACGCTGATTCAAGCGTTTATCGGTCTCGCTTTGGGGATTTTCCTCGCTTTCTTTTTAGCGATTATTATGGATGTGATTCCTTGGTTGAACCGAGCCTTATATCCAATGTTGGTGGTTACACAAACCATTCCAACTGTAGCAATTGCACCGATATTAGTGCTTTGGCTAGGTTATGACATGACTCCAAAGATTGTTTTAGTCATTTTAACGACATTATTTCCCATTATTATTAGTATATTGAACGGCTTTGCTAACGCGGATAAGGATGCGATTCAATTACTCCAATTAATGGGGGCAAATCGTTGGCAAATATTACGTCATGTGAAGTTACCGTCGAGTATGTCATTTTTCTTAAGTGGATTGAAGGTCAGTGTGTCTTACGCTTTTGTGAGTTCGGTTGTAGCTGAATGGTTAGGTGGCTTTGAAGGTTTAGGGGTTTATATGATCCAAACCAAACGCGCTTTTGCCTATGACAAGATGTTTGCGGTCATTGTTTTAATTTCATTATTAAGTTTGTTCTTTATGGGTGTTGTATCTTATATTGAGAAATATTTAACACCTTGGCGTTTTAATCAAAAAAAGAAAATCAGAGGAGAAAAATAATATGATGAATCATTTCAAGAAAATGCTTGTAGCTTTAATCATCAGTATGTCAGTATTAATTCCTATGAGCGCATCTGCTCAAGCAAGTCAGATTGAGTTTATTCTAGATTGGGTACCGAACACAAATCATACCGGATTATATGTCGCTTTAGAAAAAGGGTATTTTGAAGAAGCGGGCGTGGAAGTAACAATTCGCCGTCCACCTGAAGGCAGTACCACTGAATTAGTAGGTTTGGGTCAAGCTCAATTTGGAATTAGTTTCCAAGATTCTTTAGCTACACGTCTAGCAGGTGGTTTACCTGTAACAGCTGTCGCAACGATTATCGAACATAATACGAGTGGTATTATTGCTAGAGAAGACAGCCAAATTACAAAACCTGTCGAGATGGAGGGTCATACTTATGGAACTTGGAATGATCCCATTGAACTAGGCATGTTAGAGCATATTATTAATAACGAAGGTGGCGATTATTCACAAATTGAATTAGTCCCTAATCAAGCAGATAACTCCATTGTTGGTTTAGCTAATTCGATGTTTGAATCAGCGTGGGTTTATTACGCTTGGGACGGTATGATGGCTGAGAGCCAGGGTGTTTCAACGAACTTCTTTTACTTCAGAGACTATGCAGAAGAATTAGATTTCTACTCGCCAATTATTATTGCCAATAACGATTACTTAGCAAATAGTCCAGAAGAAGCGACGCAAGTAGTTCAAGCCATCAAACGCGGTTATCAATACGCCATCGAGAATCCAGAAGAAGCAACCGATATTCTCTTGAAACATGCACCGGAATTAGAAGGGCAGCGCGACTTCGTTCTTGCTTCACAAGAATGGATTAACGAAGCCTATACAAGTAATCCAGAGCAATGGGGTTATATCGATGAAGAGCGCTGGAATGCTTTCTACACATGGTTATATGAGAGTAACTTAACGGAAGTTGACTTGACCCAAGAGTCATACTTTACGAATGAATTTTTAGGAGAATAACATGTTATCAATTCAAGATGTTGGTTTTCGCTACGGGGACCGTCAAGTACTAAAAAATATTAACATTCAACTTCAAAAAGGGGAGACCGTTGCCATTATTGGGCCGAGTGGGGTTGGGAAAACAACCCTTTTTAACCTCATTGCAGGAATTATCGATGCCCAACAAGGTCAGATTGAGTTGGATGGATCCAAAGAAATTAAAGGTAAGATAAGTTACATGCTTCAAAAAGATATGTTGTATCCACATTATACTGTCATTGAAAATATTATGTTGCCGCGGATTATCCAGGGCGAAAGCAAGAAACATGCACAGGAGCATGCGTTGGAATTACTCGATATCTTTCAATTTAAAGAATGGGCGAATTATTATCCCCATGCCTTAAGTGGTGGAATGAGACAACGTGTGGCTTTTATGCGAACAGCTGCTTTTGATCGACCGTGGCTATTGTTAGATGAAGCCTTTAGCGCCCTTGATGCCATTACAAGACGTCAACTTCATCAATGGTTTAAGAATTACCGTGAGAAGATGGGCTGGTCTTCATTAATCATTACCCATGATGTGGATGAAGCTTTAATCTTATCGGATCGGGTTTATATTATTAAAGGCCAACCGGGCGAAATTACATTTGAGTTGCCAGTTGACTTTAAAGGCTTTGATGTTGAGAAAATAATTTTTGAACCTGAGTTTATCGAAGCCAAACGTCAGTTACTTAATGAATTAAAAGAATCATAAAAAAATAGCAAGGCAGCTTCGTTCGAGCGCCTTGCTATTTTGTTTATTTATCAAAGTCTAATACATTTAAACCAGTCACGTCATCAACAGATCGTTCAACAGTGCCGTTAATAATATGAATAAATATCTCACCGGCTGCACCAATAATAGCTTCGTCTAAATCTCCACCGAAAGCATAGCCCTTACTATCCCCAACAGTTGCATGGAAATGGCCATAATATTCTCCGTCCATTTGAGTGACATTACCTAACAAGGAAGTTAACTCTAAAAACTCATTAAATTCATTAATCTTATAATCCGAAGTGTCAAAATTATAAATGCCAATCGAAGCACTATCTAAGCCTCCGATACCATTCACTGTTGCGAGCGTTACATTTTCTTTTTCACAAACCGTTTGAATGGATTCTTTTACCTTTTCTCCGCGGTCTAAACGAAAACGATGGTTTGATCAAAGCGTTTGTAATTCATACCTATCACTCCTCTTATCAATACGATAACGAAATTGAGTTTCAAACACAATGAAAAGGGTTTCGTGAATGGGTTATTTGGAATGAAGTTGAATATGCAATTGACGAACAGCTTCAGCTAAGTCTGGATCGGGGCCATCAACATTTGCGTCGCGGATGACTTCTTCAATTGGAAGGTTATAAACGGGTGATGGGTCCACATTAAGTTCTTCTAGCCAGGTTGCTAGTTGCTTCGAAGAACTTGCATAGACAATCCGGTCCAAACCAACCCAAGCATGGGCAGCTGAACACATTGGACAATGTTCACCCGAAGTATAGACAGTTGCTTTTGCTCTTTCTTCTGGTTTCATATTTTGCGCAGCCCAGCGCGCAATCGCAAATTCGGGATGTTGTGTATGGTCGCCGCCCGAGACATGATTATAATCTTCAAATAAAGTTTCTCCATCTTCAGAAACAAGGACCGAACCGAACGGTTCGTCGCCTTTTTCTAAGGCTAATTGCGCTAATTCAACACAACGAGTTAAATATTTTTTATCATTTTCTGTAATCATCATCCATCACTACTCCTTTAATTGATTATACCAAAGAAAGGTAAATTACTTTCAATAATGCCTATTAATGTTTGCTTTTGGAATATTATGGTAAGATAAATATAATTTCAATATCAACTTAAAAGAAGCGAGGTATACAATGAATAATTTAAACAGTGTATTAATGCAGTATTTCGAATGGTACTTGCCTGATGACGGAAAACATTGGCAACGTTTAAAAGATGACGCAAAACACTTAGCTTCAATTGGGATTACGTCGGTTTGGATGCCACCAGCCTTTAAAGCAACAGGGACAAATGATGCAGGTTATGGTGTCTATGATATTTTTGATTTAGGTGAATTTGACCAAAACGGAAGTGTTAGAACTAAATACGGAACAAAAGATGAATATTTAGATGCTATTAATGCGTTGAAAGAGAACGGCATTAAGCCAATTGCAGATATCGTCTTGAACCATAAGGCAAATGGAGATAAAAAAGAGACCTTTACTGTAATGAAAATGGATCCAGAAAATCGCCAACAACCGATTTCTGAACCTTATGAAATTGAAGGCTACACGCATTTTAATTTCCCAGGACGTAATAAAAAATACAATGATTTTGAATGGCATTGGTATCATTTCTCAGGGCTCGATTATGATGCGCGTAATGACGAGACAGGAATCTTCCAAATCCAAGGTGAGAATAAAGGTTGGGCCGACAATGAAGATGTTGATGACGAAAAAGGGAATTTCGACTTTTTAATGTTTTCTGACATTGATTTTGATCACCCTGAAGTCATTCAAAATGTTAAAGATTGGGCGAGTTGGTTCATTGAAACCACTGGTATATCTGGATTCAGATTGGATGCGATTAAGCATATCGACAGAAAAGTTGTGGCAGATTTAGTATCTATCTTAACGGATGCAATGGGGGCAGAAAACTTCTACGTATTCGGAGAATATTGGGTAGCAGATTATGAATCAAAAGTAGACTATCTAGAAGATATTGAATATGGCTTTGATTTAGTAGATGTAAAACTTCATATGAACTTCTTTGATGCGAGTAAACAAGGGGAGTCTTATGATTTAAGTCGAATCTTTGATGGAACCCTGATGAAGGAAAATCCTTGGAATGCGGTAACTTTTGTTGAAAATCATGATACTCAACATGGGCAATCATTAGAAAGCTTTGTTGAAGATTGGTTTAAACCGCTTGCTTATGGTATTATACTCCTAAGTGAATCCGGCTTACCTACGGTCTTCTATGGAGATTATTACGGTGTCGAAGGTGAGTTTGGTCAAACAAGTTTCCAAGAAATCATCGATAAATTATTATATATTCGCCGTACGTTTGCTTATGGTGAGCAATATGATTATTTTGATGATGCGCATGTTGTTGGCTGGACTCGTCAAGGGAATGAAACTTTTCCAGATGGTTTAGCTGCAGTGATTAGTAACAATAGTGGTGGAGAGAAACGCATGCAAGTGTCAACTGCTAAGCCAGGTGAAGTGTTTGTTGACTACTTAGGTCATCATGACGGAGAAGTAACTATTGAAGATGACGGTTGGGGAACTTTTCCAGTAAATGGTGGCTCCATTTCAGTTTGGGCACCGCGAGATACTGAAGAACATTTAAACGAATAATATAAGTCACTTAAAAGACAATATAAAAACCAAAACCCTGTATGTTTGTTAGACAGATTAGCGTATAATTTGTACCAGCTACATCTAACAAACAAGCGGGTTTTTGGTTTTTTATTTGAGTGAGTAAACTTCACTTTAGACCGAATATAAAGAAGTTCATAAATTGTTCAACATATTATGATACTTTATAGGGAGACGTTCATAAATTAATCATAGAAAAAGAAATGCTTAGTCTCCATTTAGTGGCTAAAATTTGATAGAATAGAATATAAGAAACTGATAGAAAGAGGACGACCATGACAGAAGAAAAATTACGTGGCTTTGAAGTAGTCAAAGCGTATCATGATAAAGATATCCAAATTCCACAACGCTCAACAACACATGCGGCAGGGTACGATATCGAATCAGCCGAGACAATTGTGATTCCAAGTATGGTGAAGCAATTACTCGGTTATTTTGCTGATGAATTCAGAAAAATCTTTAACATCGCACCAGCAAAGCCAACTGAGGCAGAGGAAAATACTTCTCTTTTGAAATCAACGCTAGTGCCCACAGGACTTAAATCATATATGCAAGAGGATGAATACTTACAAATTGTTAACCGTTCAAGCAATCCTCTTAAACGCTTTTTAAGCTTACCGAATAGTATCGGAATCATTGATCAAGATTATTATGATAATGAGAAAAACGAAGGACATATTTATGTTCAACTCATTAATTATGGTTTAACAGACTTCACGATTCAAAAGGGTGATCGTATTGCTCAAGGAATCTTTACGAAGTTCTTAAAAACAGATGGAGATGAAGGTGGCTTAACTCAACGTACAGGTGGGTTTGGTTCTTCAGACACTGAATAAATAAAAGGAGGACAATCGTGGCTAAAAAGAAAATAATGTATGAATGTTTAGCCTGCGGCTATGAATCTCCTAAATGGCTAGGTAAATGCCCGAGTTGTGGTGCATGGAATCAGATGGAAGAAAAACCAGCTGATATTGTTGCTGCAGAGGGTAAAGACCAAATAAATGTCCAAACATCGAAGCAACGCCAAGAAGGTAGCGCTCTGAAATTGGACGAAATAGAATATACTCAAGAAGATCGAATGAGTACAGACTTTCAAGAGTTTGACCGGGTCCTCGGTGGCGGAGTTGTCGAAGGTTCACTCGTATTAATTGGTGGGGATCCAGGGATTGGTAAATCAACACTCCTCCTACAAGTCGCGATGCAACTTGCTCAAAAGCAAAAGATTTTGTATGTGACAGGAGAGGAAAGTTTCTCACAAATTAAGATGCGTGCGGAACGTTTAGAGTTAAATAACGATAATTTCTACTTGTTAGCGGATACGAATTTAGCTTTAATTGCCCGTGAAATCCAGCGCTTAGAACCTGACATGGTTGTGATTGACTCGATTCAAACGATGTCAATTCCTGATCATACTGGCGTTGCTGGCTCTGTGTCACAAGTCCGTGAAGCGACTGCTACTTTAATGCGTATTGCTAAGTCAAACCGAATTGCAATTTTTATTGTCGGTCACGTGACGAAAGAGGGTAATATTGCTGGACCACGTATGTTAGAACATATGGTAGATACGGTCTTATACTTTGAAGGTGAGAAGCATAACCGCTTTAGAATTCTTAGAGCAGTAAAAAACCGTTTCGGATCAACAAATGAACTCGGTGTGTTTGAAATGTTAGACGTTGGATTGAAAGAAGTTGGAAATCCGTCACAACTCTTCTTGGAAGAACGAATTCCTGGAGCAACAGGATCAACGGTGGTTGCGGCCTTAGAAGGGACACGGACTATCTTAGCCGAAGTTCAATCACTCATGACACCGACAGTCTATGGGACTGCTAAGCGAACAGCGAGCGGGATTGATTATCAACGTATATCACTGTTACTAGCAGTCATGGAGAAACATTGTGGTCTCCTAGTTCAAAACCAAGATGCTTTCTTCAAGATTACGGGTGGAATTAAATTAGATGAGCCTGCCATCGATTTAGCGATTGCGATGAGTATTGCTTCAAGTTATTGGAATAAGCCCACGCAAGTGGATGATTGTTATATTGGTGAGATTGGCCTGACTGGAGAAATCCGTCGCGTGAGTCAAATCAAAGAACGTCTGAAAGAGACGGCTAAATTAGGTTTTAAACGGGTCTTTATTCCAATGAATAATTACCAAGATTTAAAAGATGTTTTTGACATTGAAATTGTTCCTGTCAAAACCATTCAAGAAGCTGTAAGAAAAGTATTTCCACGCTAACTACGTGAAAGTAAGATTATTAAGAGTCAAAATATGATTAGGAGGTGACATAATGTATAAGAGAATTATTATATTTTTATCCATTATTATTGGATTAAGTTTTGGGGTATCTGTTGGTCCGCATTTGTGGGCTAATTTAAATATTCGTTTAAGTTACTTAAGTAATCCTTATATTAATGCTATTATTTTCGGTCTATTATTCATTTTATTGGGTACATTGACAGCCCCACTAATAGAAAAATCAGTGAAACGACTTATGGAAAAAATTAATCAATTATCAATTTCAAACCTTGTTTTAGGTTTAATTGGGATTTTAATCGGTTTAATCTTAGGGTATTTAATTGCTCTGCCTTTTGCATCATTAAATATTCCTTTTGTTTCAGAAGTTTTACCCGTCGTATTATCAGTGACACTTGCCTTAGTAGGTTATAATACAGCAACTAGTCGTAAAGAAGAGTGGCGTAATTTCATTGGTCAGTTTAGCAAGCCAGTAGTCGAAAAAGAGGAAAGCTCAGACAATCAAGTGTTAGAACGTAAGGCAGATGAGACGTTTAGAAAGTATAAATTACTCGATACGAGTGTTATTATTGACGGGCGGATCGCGGATATCGTTCACACAAACTTCTTAGAAGGTGTGTTAGTGATACCAAACTTTGTTCTTCAAGAGTTACAATATATTGCTGATTCTGCTGATTCATTAAAACGCGCAAAAGGACGCCGCGGACTTGACATATTGAATGAATTGCAGAAAAATGAAGTAGTACCGATTGAATTTTATGAGGGTGACTTCGAAGATATTGATGAAGTCGATAGTAAACTTGTTCGCTTAGCTAAATTAATTGATGCAGCGATTGTGACGAATGATTTCAACTTGAATAAAGTGGCTGAATTCCAAGCAATTCCAATATTTAATATCAATGAATTAGCGAATGCAGTTAAACCTGTATTAATCCCTGGCGAGGAATTAGATGTATTAGTGATTAAAGCGGGTACCGAACGTAAGCAAGGGGTAGCCTACTTAGAAGATGGTACAATGATTGTTGTAGAAGAAGGTCAGCACTTTATGAATGAACGAATTTCTGTTGTAGTCACAAGTACTATTCAGACAGCAGCCGGTCGTATGATTTTCGCAAAACCTACACATTCAAGTGGTAGAATTGAAAGTAAATAAAATTAAATTAATTATAAAAGGAGTTTGAATCGAATGAGTTCTAAAATTCGTGTAAGATATGCACCAAGTCCAACAGGAGAATTACATATTGGGAATGCGCGTACAGCGTTATTCAATTATTTATTTGCTCGCCATAACGGGGGAGAATTTATAATTAGAACGGAAGATACAGATACTCGCCGTAACTTAGATTATGGTGAAGCAAGCCAGTTAGATAACTTAAGCTGGTTAGGTATTGATTGGGATGAATCCCCACTAAACCCGGGTGAATATGGTCCATACCGTCAATCTGAACGACTAAGCATTTACCAACCATTAATCGATCAATTAATCGAAGAAGATAAAGCATACAAATGTTATATGACTGAAGAAGAGTTAGAAGCTGAGCGTGAAGCACAACGTGCACGTGGAGAAATGCCACATTACGGCGGTCAACATTCTAACTTAACTCAAAAAGAGCGCGACGCTTTTGAAGCAGAAGGACGCGTTCCAGCGATTCGCTTCCGTGTTCCTGCAGACGAAGTCTATGAATTTGAAGATATGGTTAAAGGGAAAGTAAGCTTTGAATCAAAAAATATCTCAGGTGACTGGGTTATTCAAAAGAAAGATGGTATGCCTACTTATAACTTTGCTGTTGCTGTGGATGACCACTTTATGGAAATTTCTCACGTTTTACGTGGTGACGACCATATTGCGAACACACCAAAACAAATGATGATTTATGATGCGTTTGGTTGGGAATATCCAAAGTTCGGTCACATGACATTAATTGTTAACAGTGAAACGAACAAAAAATTAAGTAAACGTGACGGTGGAATTTTACAATTCATCGAACAGTACCGCCGTTTAGGTTACTTACCAGAAGCAATGTTTAACTTTATTACGTTATTAGGTTGGTCACCAAAAGGTGAAGATGAAATCTTCTCTAAAGAAGAATTTATCAAAATCTTTGATGTTGATCGTTTATCAACCTCTCCAGCCGCGTTTGACACGAAGAAATTAGAGTGGATTAATAATACTTACGTTAAAGCCGCAAGCTTAGATGAGATTGTTGATTTATCGTTACCTCATTTACAAGAAGCTGGTTTAATTGATGGTGAGCCTGATAAGAAAGAAATCGAATGGGCTCGTAAATTAGTGAGCTTATATCACGACGAAATGTCATATGGGGCACAAATCGTTGATTTATCTAGTTTATTCTTCAATGATGATTTACACATTGACGAAGCTTCGAAAGAAGAGTTAAGTCAAGAGACTGCTTCTGTTGTTATCGACGCAATGGCTGAGAAATTAGAGGCTTTACCAGCAGCTGAGTTTGTTTCAGAAAACATTAAACCGTTAACGAAAGAGATTCAAAAAGAAACTGGCGTTAAAGGTCGCAAGTTATTCATGCCTATTCGTATCGCTGTCAGCGGACAAATGCATGGTCCAGACTTACCAAGCGTGATTGAAGTTTTAGGTAAAGAAAAAGCGTTAGATCACATTAAACAAGTGAAAACTCAAATGAATTAAGCATATTTTTAATACAAGGATCCGACGCTGTCGGGTCCTTTTTATTTTGAAGTTATTTCATATATTCCAGTGAGAAGGGTTCGGTTACCTTAGTGGAACGTCTTCAGCTAATCCCGTCGACTTACGTCGAGTGATTGATCTTCCGTCTCGCTGTACTACTGAACCCTTACTTCGCTCTGCTCTTACAGTTTCAAGTGCAACCAGTCGTCCTGTTACTACGGTACCTCACTCTTCTCACTTCCATAAACGAGTCAATTAACTTGAGAGATATAACATCGGTTTGGGTAAGTAAAAAGGTTCGTTAAGTTTATTCCAGTGAGAAGTCTTCGGTGACCGTAGTGGAACGCCTTCAGCTAATCCCGTCGACTTTCGTCGAGTGATTGATCTTCCGCCTCGCTGTCCTACTGACCCCTTACGTCGCTCTGCTCCAACGGTTTCAAGTGCGTCCAGTCGTCCTGTTACTACGGTACCTCACCCTTCTCACTTTCATAAACTAACTCTGTCATAATTATTTTTAAATAGTATATTTCATTAAATTACTACTCAGCATATTGAAGCGACAGCAGGGAATTCATGAGCCATGCAAAGGACGAACTACCACATTAGATTCTGTACGAACGAAGTGAGTTACAGAATCAATAGGTAGTCGAATCGTAAGCTCCTTTACAAAAAAAGATTTTTGTAAAGAGCTGAAGAAGTTCCCATGGCTTCAATGAATTCCCTGATGGAGTGAAAAGATGCGTATTTATTAGAATACACTTCAACATATTGAAGTGACAGCAAGGAATTCATGAGCCATGCAAAAGACGAACTACCGCATTAGATTCTGTACGAACGAAGTGAGTTACAGAATCAATAGGTAGTCGAATCGTAAGTTCTTTTACAAAAAAAGATTTTTGTAAAGAGCTGAAGAAGTTCCCATGGCACAATGAATTCTTTGCTTGAACGAAAATATGACTATTCACAAAGCTTTTATAAACAATTATGAGATATTGAAAAGATTTTGCTTGACTTATTCTTATTTAAGAGTTAAATTATAATCAAATACTAATCAAGATTTAAAGAAACATATCGAAGAGAAGAGTACTTACTGAAGACATGTAAAGAGAGCCCGGTTGGTGAGAAAGGGTCTAGTTAAAGGTAAGGAAGATGAGCTCTAAGTGGCTAGCATGGTTAACGCTATCTAGACGGGTGCAACCGTTATATTGCCGAATCTCAGATAGAGTTAGTTTGTCTGGCATTGTTGAGGCAATCGTTGTAAAACGATTGTAAATTAGGGTGGTAACACGGATAATCCGTCCCTTTGTTTTTATAACAAAGGGGCGGATTTTTTTATTACCATAAATTCTTTGATTAAATTATTTTAAAATATTAGGAGGAACACACATGACTACTTTTACAAAACGCACACGTTCACCATTTCGCTATGATGTTGTAGGAAGTTACTTAAGACCAGAGGAGTTAAAAGCAGCTAGAGCAAAGTTTGCTGAAGGAAAAATTACACAAGCAGAGTTAAAAGACGTTGAAGATAAATTCATTATTGAATTAATCAAAAAACAAGAAGAAGTTGGACTTAAAGCAGTGACAGATGGTGAGTTTCGCCGTAGTTGGTGGCATCTTGATTTCTTCTGGGGCTTAAACGGGGTTGAAAAAGTTAACGACGGTGGTTATCAATTCCACGGTGAGTATACTCGTGCCGAAACAGCTCGATTATCAGGACCAGTTTCAGGTGAAAATCATCCGTTTGTTGAGGATTTTAAGTTTGTTCGTGATCATGTGTCCGAAGGTATTGAAGCAAAACAAACTTTCCCAGCACCAGCTCAATTACTTGCTGAATTATATCGCCCAGAAAACATTGAAGCCACTCAAGCAGTATATTCTAGTGAAGAAGCATTAGTTAACGATGTAGCAAAAGCTTACCAACAAGTTATTCGTGATTTATATGACGCTGGAGCTCGTACAATTCAATTAGATGACTGTACATGGGGGATGATTGTGTCAGAGAACCCTGAAGGCGTATCTACTAAATTACAGTTAAACTCAGATAATAAGGAAGAAAGAGAAAAAGCTGAAACTCGTCAAAAATTAAAAGAACTTTATATTACTGCCAATAATAAAGCTTTAGAAGGTGCACCGGAAGATTTAGTTATTAATACCCATGTATGTCGAGGAAATTATCACTCAACGTGGGCAACTGAAGGTGGTTATAATGAAGTTGCACAACCTTTATTTGACCGAGGAAATTACGATGCTTATTTCTTAGAATACGATACAGACCGTGCGGGTGGATTTGAACCATTAGAGCATGTATCGGATGACAAATATGTTGTTCTAGGTTTAGTGACATCAAAAGATGGCGAATTAGAGGACCGAGAAACATTAATTGAACGTATTCATGAAGCGGCAGAATTTGTTCCCTTAGAACGCTTATGTCTAAGTCCACAATGTGGTTTTGCTTCAACAGAAGAAGGGAATATCTTAACAGAAGAACAACAATGGGATAAGATTCGTTTAGTTCAATCGGTCGCTGAAGAAGTGTGGGGATAAACTATGACTCAAACTGATTTCGCTCAACTATTATTAAGTGCTAAGCGAGTTGATTTAAGCCATCCTGTCTCAAATGAGATTCCAAAGTTTTCAGCCTTAGAAATTTTAACGGAGAAAGTCATCTTTAATATTGATCCAGATGGATTTTATGCTAAAGAATATACATTACCAAGCCAATACGGTACCCATATTGATGCGCCGATTCATTTTGCGACAGGCAAGCGTACTTTAGACGAGTTAACTGTAGATGAGTTGATTCATCCATTATATGTGTTGCATTTTGAAGAGAAAGTCGAAGTGGATGCTGATTTCACAGTGAGTGTAGCAGATATTCAAGCCTATGAACAAGAGCATGGGCAGATTCCAACTGGAAGTTTTGTGGCCTTTTCAAGTGGCTGGTCTAAACGTTGGGAAGATCACAATGCTTTCTATAATAAAGATGAGTCAGGTGTGAGTCACACGCCCGGTTGGTCAGTGGAGGCTTTAGAATATTTACATAAGGAACGTCAAGTGACTGCCATTGGACATGAGACTTTAGATACAGATAGTGGTGTCGATTATGCTCGCGCGGGGTCTCTTCCTGCAGAATATTACTGGTTGGCTTTAGATAAGTATCAGGTCGAAGTGATGAATCATTTAGATCAATTACCGACTCAAGGAGCCGTAATTATTGTCGCCCCCGTGAATATTGTCGGATCACCAGGCTTTAGTGTTCGTGCTTTTGCTTTAGTACCGAATGAATAAGTACACCGAATAATCATTGAACCATCACTAAGCGCAAGCGTTTAGGTGGTGGTTTTTCTTTATATAGGAAGTTTGAACAGAAGAATCTTCCACATTCTCTCCATAGGTAAACGGCGGTAATTATGATAAGATATGAATACATTAAATAAAGGAGTCAATAACAATGAGTATCCAATTATATAATACATTAACTAGACAAAAAGAAGTTTTTACACCACAAAAAGAGAATGAAGTGACTTTTTATGTTTGTGGACCCACTGTATATAATTATATTCATATTGGGAATGCTAGAAGTAGTGTGGCATTCGATACCATTCGTCGCTATTTAGAGTACCGTGGCTTTACTGTTAACTATGTATCAAATTTTACCGACGTTGATGATAAGATTATTAAAGCAGCTAAAGAAGAAGGATTAACGCCTAAAGAGGTGGCAAATAAATATATTGAAGCATTTATGGAAGATACGGGTGCTTTGAATATTAAACCTGCGAATAAATATCCACGCGTCATGGATCATATAGAAGATATTGTGGCATTTAATGAGCGTTTAATTGAAAAAGGTCACGCCTATGAAGCAGATGGGGATGTATATTTTAGAACAGACTCCTTTGAAAAATACGGTGAACTGTCTCATATGTCTTTAGATGAATTGCGTGTTGGGGCAAGTGAGCGAACAAATGATGAAGAACTTGCACGTAAAGAGAATCCAATTGATTTTGCTTTATGGAAAAAGGCTAAAGACGGTGAGATTAGTTGGCCATCTCCATGGGGAGAAGGACGTCCGGGTTGGCACATTGAATGTTCAGTGATGGCAACGAAACATTTAGGCCATACATTAGACATTCATGCAGGTGGGCAAGACTTAGAGTTCCCTCATCATGAGAACGAAATTGCGCAATCAGAAAGTCATTATGACCAGACTTTTGCTAATTACTGGTTACATAATGGGTTCGTGACGTTTGGACAAGATGAAGAGAAGATGAGTAAATCTTTAGGGAACTTTGTTCTATTGAGAGATTTAATTGAGGCGGTTGATCCAATGGTTGTCCGCTATCTTCTAGGAACAGTTCACTACCGTCGTCCGTTGAAATATGATGATGCGGCTTTAGAGGATGCGCGAAATAATATTGCTCGTTTAAGAGAGGTATTACGTCGTACAAATTACCGTATTGACCAAACGGAAGAGACAACCGAAGTGCAAGATTCTGACTGGTTAGACCGAGTAAATGAGATCGAAACATCGTTTAAAGTCGCCATGGATGACGATTTCAATGCGGCAAATGGTATGACAGCAGTGTTTGAACTGGTTAAAGTGATGAATCACTATCTTGAAGAAGAAACAGTTGAAAAAGTCGTTCTAACTGAAATGAAACAAAAATTAAATGAATTATTAAGTATTTTCGGCTTAGTCCTTGAGAAAGAAGACTTAGTTGACGAGACAATCCAGGCTTTAATCGATGAACGTAACCAAGCACGCGCTGATCGTAATTTCCAACGTGCCGATGAAATTCGCGATGAGTTAAAAGCCCAAGGAATACTACTAGACGATACGCCACACGGAACACAATGGAAACGAGAGAATTAATATGAATGAAAAAGCAAACTTACTCAACGGCGCAGCCTTAGCTTATATTGGAGACGCTGTTTATGAAGTCTTTGTCCGTGATTATGTCTTAAGTAAAGGCGAAACAAGCCCGAATAAATTACATAAAGCAGCCGTTAAATACGTCGAAGCACGTGGGCAAGCAAGAGTGATGCAACATTGGTTATCTTTTGATGACTACTTAACTCAAGAAGAGATTACGATGTACAAACGTGGTCGAAATAATAAAGCCAATACAAAAGCTAAAAATGCATCGATCGGAGATTACCGCCAAGCGACTGGCTTTGAGTCACTTGTTGGCTGGTTACATATGAGCCGTAAATTTGATCGCCTACAAGTACTTCTACAGGCAGCCGTTGATTATATCGATGAGAATCAGGAGGGATAATATGTCTGCGAAGCCAAATAGAAAAAATAACGACCCCAAAAAATCAAAGAATAACGAAGAAATATCACAGGATTCCGAATTTCAGTATGGAAAACACGTTATAATCAATTTATTGGAGTCAAAATCACAAATAAATAAACTATTTCTACAAAAGGGAATTTCAGGTCCAGCAATTACTGATATATTAAATCTAGTGAAGCAACAAGGCATTGTATTCCAAGAGGTTCCCAAATCGAAACTCGATGATATGACAGATAATGCAAATCACCAAGGTGTTGTTGCCACTGTACCACCATTTGAATATTCGACATTGAATGATGCGTTTGACTTAGCTGAGTCACAAGAAGTGCCACCTTTCTTCCTTATCTTAGATGGAATTGAAGATCCGCATAACTTAGGCTCAATTATCCGAACGGCCGATGCCGTAGGTGTTCATGGAATTATTATTCCGAAACGCCGCGCCGTAGGTCTTACAGGAGTCGTTGCGAAGACGTCAACCGGAGCGATTGAACATGTGCCGGTGATTCGCGTAACGAACCTTTCTCAAACAATCACTGAGTTAAAAGAACGCGGTGTTTGGATCTTTGCGACAGCTATGGAAGGCGAAGATATGCGAACTTGGAACAGCGAAGGAGCGATTGCACTTGTTATCGGTAACGAAGGGCAAGGCGTATCACAAAATATTCTAAAAAATGCAGACGGTACAGTAACTATCCCGATGATTGGACATGTGCAAAGTTTAAACGCAAGTGTTGCAACAGCAATCCTTGCTTATGAAGTTGCCAGACATCGTATTCCAAAGATGTAAGGAGCGATAAAATGCGCAGAAAAGAAGTTCTCTTCGTGGATGGCTATAACATGATTGGTGCTTGGCCTGAATTAGAGCAATTAAAGAAACGCGACGAAATTCAAGGCGCCAGAGATTTGCTATTATTTGAACTTTCAAACTATCGTAAGTATCGAGACATCGAGGTCATTGTGGTGTTTGATGCACAATTTGTCCCAGGAATTACCTCAACGTTTGAGGAGTTTAATGTCACTGTTGTCTTCACACAAGAAGGAGAAACAGCAGATAGTTATATTGAACGGACAGTCAAAAAATACATTAATGCCCTGACTCGGGTAGTGGTCGCAACAAGCGACGCTGCTGAGCAGTGGATGGTCTTTCAACAAGGTGCTCTAAGACAATCAGCCAATGAGTTACTGATGGAAGTGAATTACGCCAAATCACAAATTAGAAGCGACGTGAGCACTTTTTATGACTCTCGAATTCGAAGGCGAAGTCCATGGAACGTCACTCACTTAGAGAAATTGGACCGCTTGCGAGAAGAGATTGAAGGCCAAAACGACTAATCCCCTCAAGACATAACCTCATCTGTTTCATCCTATTCTAAAACAGGAAGGATACAGAACGATGAAGACAATGACCATTGAAGCGTTGGTTGTAGGATTAAAGAAGGAATTTAATACAGATGTTTTTGAACATATAGTGAATAGATATGTCCCTTTATATAAAAATTGTTTTAATCAGATCAAAGTCCCTAATTATGATTTAGAAGATTATTATCAAGAAGGCCAAATTATTATGTTAGAAGCTATCGATATGTATGATCCAGCAAAGCAACACCGATTTTCAGGTTTCTTTAAATTATTATATAAGAACCGAATCATTAATCTTTGTCGTGCTGACCAGGCCTATAAGCGTGGTGGGGGTATTAGAGAGTTACCACTTGAATATAATAGTAATAAAAACCACAATGAGATCAGTGTGTTAGATCAAATTGAGAATCATTATCATATATCAGCTCAAGATATGATTGAATTGAAAGAAGTCCATAACTTATTTATTGATTCATTGTCATCGTTAGAACGTAAAGTATTCTTCAATTATCAAAAAGGTGATAGCGTTAGAGAGATAGCGAAACAATTAGTCATCAGTGAAACGCAAGTTCAAAGTGCCTATGATCGATGTAGGAAGAAGTTAAAAGATTCATTCTCTCTTGAATAACTTTAGAAATTAAAAATAATAGAACTTATGCAATCAATGCTTGACAATTGTAGGTACTTTTCATTATGATTTATTGAGATGTAAAGTTGAATCTATAATAGGAGGGGTTGCATATGGCACAGAGAAAAGCAGCTTTGGCATGTACAGAGTGTGGCCAACGCAATTACCAAATGACACCGACACAAACGGGTCAATCTGTTCGTCTAGAACTTAAAAAGTTCTGTCGATACTGTAATAAGCATACAATACATAAAGAAACTAAGTAGATAGGTGGATAAGAATGAACTACATTAAATCAGTCGGAAACGAAATGAAAAAGGTAAGTTGGCCATCAGTTAAAGAAGTCAATCGCTTTACTTGGATTGTTGTTATCTTTGTCGTTATTTTCGCATCTTATTTTGCATTAACCGATGAAGTATTCTCGTCACTAATGGATTGGTTATTTAGTGTTTAATTAAAAAGAGCGTGATTTATAGTTTTTTTATAGTAATCATTGAATGATTAATGGTATAATTGACGCAAGGAACAAACCTACTGTTTTGTAGGTTTTTTATTTTGAGAATTTTTTGAAAGGAGTTCAATATGGAATCAAATAAAGCATGGTATGTTCTACATACTTATTCAGGATATGAAAACAAAGTTAAAGAAAATATTGATTTACGTAAAGATAGTATGGCAATGGGGGAGAATATCTTCCGTGTGGTTGTCCCTACACAAGATGTTACAGAAGTGAAAGACGGCGAACCAAAAACTAAAACACAAAAAACTTTCCCAGGTTATGTTTTAGTTGAGATGGTTATGTCAGATGATGCATGGTTTATCGTTCGTAATACACCAGGGGTAACAGGTTTCGTTGGCTCGCATGGTGCCGGAAGTAAACCAGCACCACTTTTAGATGAAGAAATCGCCTATATTCTAGGTGACGGTGAACAACCGAAAGAAATTATCGACTTAAATATCAATACGGGTGATCGTGTTGAAATTACAGATGGTGCCTTCTCAGGTCTTGCAGGTGTTGTTGAAGAAGTGAATCAAGAACATCAGAAAGTTAAAGTTCTTATTGAAATGTTCGGTCGTGAAACAGTGGCTGAATTAGAATTCAACCAAATCAAAGAAGAAGAACTGTAGTAAGCAACTAAATCACGATAGTTAGGAGTACAAACTATATGAACTCATTTCATAAATATTATCGTTGGGCTGTGCCAGTATTCTTCGCATTATTACTATTATTGAACTATTTGAGTGCGGCAGGGATTATCTTACCAGCAACTCAAGCAGAAGTTTCAGATAAATATGTGAATTTATTTGCACCAGCAGGCATTACTTTTTCAATTTGGGCTGTGATTTATATCGGAATGGCATTGACCATTAGTATTGATTTTATCCGTCCAAAAGGAGATCGTTTCGGTGCGCTTTACCGTCAATTGATTCTACCGCGAATGATAGAATGGATTGCTTTAAACATTGTCTGGATTATTTGTTGGAGTAATGAATGGTTACTTGCTTCACTGATCGTTATTTTATTATACACAACTAGAATTATGAAAAGTGTTGAAGCTATTAGTGCTACACCCACATTAAGAGAAAACCCTTGGTTTTTAAAATACTCAATGGGTCTACATTTTGGTTGGTTATTAGTGGCGAGTATGGCTAACTTAACTACTTATACTGTAAGTCAAGGTGTTGATTTAACCGGTACAATAGGTATTATTTGGACGGTTGCGTTAATGATTGTTGTGGCAGCACTTTCAGCTTATTACTATACAAAGTTAGGTAATGAGATGATTATGCCAGTAGCATTATGGGCTATCCTAGGAATATTTATTAAACATAGTCCGTTTTCATCCTTTGAATATAAAAGTAATATCGTCATGTATGTAGCTGCAGTCCTTTTTGTGATTAGTGCCGTTGGATTCGTTCAACTGTTCCGACTACAAAAAGAACAACGAGCTAAAAGAGCGAATAAATAAGTTAAAAGATGAATCTAATCTAGGTTCATCTTTTTTTGCGCTTCTTCGGATACGCTTTCATTTATGGTAAAATGACTATAACAAGGTCACTCAGTTTTCTTAAGAGAGAGTAGGAGACACATTATGAGACTCATCTTAAAAGTTTTACTCCGGATTGTAGTGATTGCTATTCTAATCACGGTTATTATCTTCGGAATACGTTGGGTTCAAACGAATCGGTATAGTGAGTATATTGCAACGGATGAAGAAAGTGTCTATGTCGAGCCAGCCAATTTAGCATTGTATGAGACAGAACAAGCCAATATGACAGTTGAAACAATCGAAGAAGGGTATGTTAATGGCTTCCATCTTGTTCCAGATGAAATTTTAGCTGAGGGAGCGATCTTCACCTTTGGGGGTTCCGAAGGTTCGCCCAATTATGAGTTAGCGGTTCAATTGGCAAATGAAGGATACGAAGTTTACAGTTTATTCTTTTTTGGACCAGGTGAATTACCTGAAAGTATTCATGAAGTTCCCCTCGATTTCTACCAAGAAGTCTTAGCTTATCACGAAGAACATAGTCAATCGGACGGTCCTATCACAGTCTTAGGTGCTTCTAAAGGAGCGGAATTAACTTTAAACTTAGCTACCATCTATGAAGAGATTGATCACATCGTATTATATGCACCGTCTGCTTATAATTTCTTCTCACTAGACCAACAAAATGCAGACGCCAGCTCATGGTCTTACCAAGATGAGCCATTGCCGCATTTGAGTAATCAATCAGGTAGTATGATAGAAACAATGCAGATGATTGCAGGCTTTATCACCTATACACCGGTGTCATATCAACCAATTTATGACAGTGTGATTGAAGGAAGCGAAGCAGAGAGTCTAGAAGCAGCTCGCATTAAAGCTGAAGAATTTACAGGGGAAGGAATTATTTTCGCCGGTGGCGACGATTTAATGTGGAATTCAAGTCAAATGGGTGAAGCGATTATTGAACAGGCAAACCAAATTGAATTACACAATTATCCAGAGGCAGGTCATTTATTCTCAAATAAAAGATATTTAGGAGACTCTGCAGGATTGATTGCCTTAGGTGGGAATGATGAAGCCAATCAAGCCGCTTTAGAAGAAAGTCATGCCATTTTGTTAGAGAATTTAGCTAATTGGCATAATAAATAATAAAAAATGTAGATTAGCACTTGCAATATGGAATAAACATGGTATACTATTTCGGTGCGCAAGAACGCACACTGAGTGGGAGGAGTGAAGCTCACTCCGTAAACCACATCACGAAAAAAATTTTACAAGGAGGAATGTTTCGTGGCTAAAAAAGTCGTAACACAAGTCAAATTACAAATTCCAGCGGGACAAGCAAGTCCAGCGCCGCCAGTTGGTCCAGCATTAGGTCAAGCGGGAGTTAACATCATGGCGTTTACTAAAGAATTTAACGCTCAAACACAAGATCAAAATGGGATGATTATTCCAGTAGTAATCGATGTGTATGAAGACCGTTCATTTAGTTTTATTACTAAAACACCACCAGCTCCAATCTTACTTAAAAAAGCAGCTGGCTTATCTAAAGCTTCTGGTGAACCAAACAAAAACAAAGTTGGTTCAGTAACAAAAGCACAAGTACAAGAAATTGCTGAAATTAAAATGAAAGACTTAAACGCAGCAGATGTAGAAGCTGCTATGCGCATGATCGAAGGAACAGCTCGTTCAATGGGAATCACTGTCGAGGGCTAAGCATAACGCAGCTTCCAGCCCGTATTCTATCGGGTGTGGGAGGTATTACCGTTAATACCACAAATATAGGAGGAATAAATTAAATGGCTAAGAAAAGTAAAAAATTTCAAGCGGCATTAGAAAAAGTAGACCGCAACAATTTCTATAGCGCAGACGAAGCAATCGCATTAGCGAAAGAAATCGACTTTGCGAACTTTGATGCAACTATGGAAGTATCTTACAACTTAAATATTGATGTTAAAAAAGCTGATCAACAGATCCGTGGAGCAATGGTATTGCCACATGGTACTGGTAAAACTCAAACAGTTGTAGTAATTGCATCTGGAGATAAAGCTAAAGAAGCAGAAGCAGCAGGTGCTGATTTTGTTGGTGAAGCAGACCTAATCGAAAAAATCAACGGTGGTTGGTTAGACTTCGACGTAATGGTAGCAACACCTGACATGATGGGACAAGTTGGTCGTCTAGGACGCGTATTAGGACCAAAAGGCCTAATGCCTAACCCTAAAACTGGTACAGTAACACAAGATGTTACTAAAGCAGTTAACGACATCAAAGCAGGTCAAGTTACTTACCGTGCTGACAAAGCAGGAATCGTTAATGTTCCAATCGGTAAAGTATCATTTGATGATGCTAAATTAAAAGAAAACTTTAACGCATTACACGAACAAATCGTTCGTTTAAAACCAGCTTCAGCTAAAGGTATTTACATGACAAGTTTAACATTGTCTACTACTTTTGGACCTGGTATCAAAATTGACGCTCCAGGAATGGAATAATCAATTTTAACATAAATAATTACGAGCTTAGAATTTGAAGTAAGTCTTCATTTTCTAAGCTCTTTTTTTATAATAAAGGGGCATTCTTTTAGAGGCTGACTAATATTTTCAGGTAATAATTGGAAATATTATCTAAATGAAAACAGATTCAAAGAAAAAAGTTAAAAACATTAATAAAAAGTGTTGACAACACAGTCGGTATCCATTATGATGTTCTATGTGTTAAACGACCGAAGACAGTAAGTGGCAAATGCCTTAATTTCTTACCGAGGAAGTTCCTAAGTGATAAACAACAGGAATGTATCTCTATGTCTAAGGTGACATGGGGGTTTTTTTATTGGATAAAATAATCAATAAATACTCTCTATACCAAAATGACGGAGGTGAACTAATTGGGAAAAAGAAAAGTGACTCTTGAACAAAAACAAAACGAAGTTGCAGAAATCACTGAAGAACTTAAAGGTTCTGCAGGTGTTGTAATTATCGATTACCTAGGTCTTAACGTTACTGAAGTAACAGAATTACGTAAAAACTTACGTGATGCAGGCGTGAAAATGAAAGTTGTGAAAAACACAATCTTACGTAGAGCAGCTGCAGACGCAGGTATTGAAGGTTTAGATGAAGTTTTCGCTGGTCCTACTGCGATTGCTTTCCATTCTGAAGATGTTGTTGCTCCAGCTAAAATCATCGTTGAAGCCGCAAAAGATTTAGAGAAATTAGAAATCAAAGGTGGATTAATTGAAGGTGCTGTTGCTTCAGTAGCTGAAATCGAAACATTATCTAAATTACCAAGTCGCGAAGGTCTATTATCTATGTTACTATCTGTACTGGAAGCTCCAATGCGCAATACAGCTTCAGTATTATCACAAATGAATCCTGCTCGCAAGATGGCTTATGCGCTTAAAGCTGTTGGTGAAGCAAAAGACGCTGCTTAATGTAGCACAATAAATAAAAAAACACATATAAAACGGAGGAAACAAATCATGGCATTAAACATTGAACAAATTATTGAAGATATCAAATCAGCAACTGTTGTAGAATTAAACGAATTAGTAGAAGCAATCGAAGAAGAATTCGGTGTATCTGCTGCTGCTCCTGTAGCTGTAGCTGCTGCTGGTGGCGCTGGTGAAGCTGCTGCTGAAGAACAAACTGAATTCGACGTTGAATTAACTTCAGCTGGATCAGCTAAAATCAAAGTTATCAAAGCAGTTCGTGAAGCAACTGGTTTAGGACTTAAAGAAGCTAAAGAATTAGTAGATAACGCTCCAAAAGTAATCAAAGAAGGATTATCTAAAGAAGATGCAGAAGCATTAAAAGCTGCAATCGAAGAAGTTGGAGGAGCTGTAGAAGTAAAATAATCTCTGATTATTTAACTTTATACACTCTAAACCAGAGGTTTTTACCTCTGGTTTTTTTTGTACAAAAAATAATTACTACTATATAAGATACGAAAAGCGACACGGTAATTGAACCTAACTCAATTACTGTGTCGCTTTTTATTATTTAACCATCATAGCCTAATCTTTCTGAAGCTTCTTGGGCACCGTGACGTAAGATCCGCATATAGTCTTTTAATTTATCTTTATTCATACGAGTTAGAGGATCAACAATAGAAAGGGCGCAGACAACTTCATTCTCATAATTCCAAACTGGGAGAGTCAGTGGATAATTACTTTCAGTTAATTCAGCCACACTAAAACTATACCCTTGGCTACGAACTTTTGATAATTCTTTCTTCAATTGAATCGGATTTGTAATTGTATGCTCTGTGAAAGCAGAGTGTGGAAGGTTAATCGCTCTCTCAATTGTTTCTTCATCTGAATAAACGAGAAGCACTTTACCAGTACTGGTTGCATGTACCGGATTTTTCATTCCAATTTGTGTATTGATATCTGAGTAATATGGACCGTTCATCTTATGGACGTAGAGGACATCTGTTCCCTTGAACGCAGTGATTTGTGCACTTTCATTTGTTCTTTGAATAATATTGCTAAGTACTAGACCAGCTTCGCGGTAAATTTCATTTGTGTTTGCAAATATACCTGCGTTAGTAACTTATTACCCAACATGTAACCATGACTTTGGAAATCACGGGCTAGAAGGTTTTCTTTTTCTAATGGGTGCTATGGGTGTTGAAATGGATATGCCATACGGACTGAACGAAGTTTGGGGTTACAAAGGAACAAGAGAACATATGGCTGAGTTAATTGATTTATTCGCTTATGACAAAAAATTTGCGACTGAAGAATTAATTACTGTTCGTCATGAAGCAAGTCAAGAGCCTGGCTTCCATGAAGCATTCAGTTCAATGTTCCCACATCCACGCCAAAGCTCTGCGGATAACTTATCGTTCCCAGACAAAGAAATTAAGAAAATCAAACATAAAACTTTATTAGTTCATGGACGTGAAGATAAAGTTGTTCCAGTAGAAAACTCATATCGATTAATCAATCTACTTGAAAACTCTGATTTACATATCTTCGGAAAATGTGGTCACTGGGTACAAATTGAGAAATCACTTGAATTCTCTGCATTAGTGAATGACTTCGTAAAAGAAGACTAATATGTCATTCACACTTTATAAATGATAAAAACCTGAAGAACTCATACTAGATGTGAGTTCTTCAGGCTTTTTTATGACCAAGCAAGTTGATCAAGGTAGTCAATTAAGGCTTCTTGAAAGTCACGAAAAGCAGGGCTAGTCGTTATGACATGGCGACCATCTTGGAAACTATCAAGGTGAACCGTTGCGTGAGTTAATTTACTCGCAATATCATCTTGCGTCTTAGGATCAATCAGCTCATCTTGAATTGATTTAGCAATGTAAGTAGGTGTCGTAACTTTCGGTAAGTTATCACGAACACCAATAATTAACTCATCAATTTGCTCGATTTGCTGATTCATTAATGGGGTCAAGCTTTCAACTTCCTGTTGAATATCCTCATCGGACCATTTTCTATGTGAAAGAATGCGTCGAATGGAGCTTGTGATGTATCTTCGAATAGGTGTTGGGTCTAGGCCATTAATACATGGACTGTTGAAGGCGCCAATTCCGGTGAAGTGATTTGGGTACTTTTGAGCGGCATTCAAAGCTAATATTCCTCCTAGAGACAGCCCCATAATTGCAATTTGCTCATAACCCTCATCTTCTAAGAACTGAATCGCTTCATCAACTTGCTGAATCCATTCATTAGGATGGACCTCGAATAAATCGCCCACAGGTTTTGTCCCATGTCCTGCTAGGTTAAAAGCATAGACACTGTAACCAGCCTTGCGAAGCGCTCTAGCCGTTCGTCCAATTTCTTGAATGCTTCCGACAAAGCCGTGTAATAATAAAACACAACGTGGACCTTCTTGATAATAGATCGTGTCTTTTGAGTCAGGCATGTTAATTCTCTCCTTTAATAAAAAACAAGCAATATAACGGGTGTTATACTGCTTGTCAAAGTTTTATAATTGGTTTAAAATTTCTTCGATGACAACAGCAACGCCGTCTTCCCGGTGTGAAGGAGCTATAAACTTAGCCATTTCTTTCACTTCTGGTGACGCATTATCCATGGCATAACTATGTCCTGCCATTTGTAACATCGAGCGATCATTTAATGAGTCCCCGATAGTCGCAACGTCTTCCATAGCAATACCGCGAGAAGCTGCATACTCAGCAACTGCAAACCCTTTTTGAGCTTTTGAATGTGTGACTTCTAAGTTATCTGGTCCCGAAGACGTAATGTCTAAATCTTCATAGCCTTCAAAAGTTTTAAGGAAGTTAGGCAACTTGCTATCAGAGGGTTCACCGAAAATCATAAATTTTAGAGCAGTGGTATCATCTGTATAACTAAACTCACTCATATCTTTAATGTAAGCAAGTTCATGAATGAACTGCGCATCACTGGAATAAGCATCGTCTGTTTCGATATTGGTATATTTCTCGATTTCTAATTTGCGAAGCATTCCCTTCACACGATTAACGAAAGCTTTTTTATCTCCTACATAGAAGTATTTATCTGTCATGACTGAATAAGCCGTTTTAGTTTCTTCTAGGTAGTTCAGCATTTCTTTAACAGTATCAATTTCTAACGGGATTTTTGTTTCGATGTCACCATCTAAGTTGTAGACGGCGGCCCCATTTAAGTTAATCATTTTACAGTTGATTTTATGAGCATCTAACATTGGTCTTGCTGAATTGTAGGCACGCCCAGTAGCGATCACAAATTCGATGCCTGCTTGTTGTAGCGCCTTAATTGCTTTCGCATTTCTTTCAGAAACCACGTGTTCTTCATTGAGAAGCGTCCCATCCATATCCGAGACAAATAACTTAACCATTTAATATCCTCCAATAATTTTTAGATTATTTTCTAGCTATAGTTTAACATGAATCAAAATAAAGTGATATGATATTGCTAAGTATATAAAGAGGTGAAGCATATGAATGAACAATATTTTTCTAATAATCCCCAAAGTCAACATCAAGAAAAGCAACTAGATACTGTAGTAAATGGGTTCAATCTTAAATTGATTACCGATAGCGGTGTGTTCTCAAAAGACCGCGTAGACTATGGATCACAGCGTTTAGTAGAGACGTTTATGGAAGAGAAACAAGTCCTTGAAGGTCAAAAAATTTTAGAATTAGGTAGTGGTTATGGACCAATCGTTATAACCTTAGCTAAAGCATTTCCTCAAGCCTCGATTACCGCTGTGGAATTAAACGAGCGAGCCTATCACCTTGCCCAGAGAAATAGCTCATTGAATCAAGTTGGGACGATTCAATGGTTACTAGATGATGCGACATCAGTCGATCTGAACGGGGAGGTTTTCGATTATGTTCTAACCAACCCACCGATTAGAGCAGGAAAACAGACGGTTCATCAGTTTATTACCCATAGCTACAAGCAATTGAAACCAGGAGGCTCCTTATGGGTCGTCATCCAGAAGAAACAAGGAGCACCATCTTTATATAAACATATGGAAGATATTTTTGGTAATGCTGAGAAAGTAAAGCAAGATAAAGGTTACTGGATATTAACGAGTGAGAAAATCGTGTAAAAAATATAAAATATGACGATACAACCTAATATTGAAGTGTCATTTTAATCATGATATAATTATATTAAGGGTAAGGTAGTAGTTCCGTTACAGTGCCAATCAACCTGACAAAGATGCAAAGACAACATAATAGGAGGTTTGCTGTTATGAGTTTCAATAGTGTCCATGATGCACATCGACGAGCGGTTATACAAACGCAACAGGCAATAGTGAAAGAAAGTCGAGATAACAATAAGAAAGACAACAAGAAACATTTTAACGTAGATGATACTACACGAGTAGTGAAGGCAGATACATGGGTGGAGCGGTTAAAACAAAGACTAGCTAAAAAATAGTAGACATGCGAACATTAAATAAGCTAAGAAGAGTGAGTTTAACTTACTCTTCTTTGTATTGTTTCCACCAAAAAATTCGAAACGAGTTGTAAGTAAGCGTGTTAATGATAAATAAGACAAAAAGTATTGACATAGGACTAAAATTCTAGTAATATAGATAAACGCAAAGAATAGGTATAGATGAAGGGAAGTCTGCTGAAATATTGTCCAGCCGACATTCCGCCAGAATAAAACAAAAGATTGAGTCGCTTTTTCCAAGAGTCCACAATCCTTTGTTATTTTTTTGCCCAAAATTGGGTAAAAATCTCAGATGTAACCCAAGGTTAATATTTGTAACATTCTTGTAATATCTAACTTAGTTCTAAAATTTATAAGGGGTGAAGAGCTTGAGTAATCATCATATTGTGAAATATGGTAAAAAAGCAGAGCGTCGTAGTTATTCACGTATTAACGAAGTACTAGAATCACCAAACTTAATCGAAATCCAAACTGATTCATATCAGTGGTTCCTTGAGGATGGGTTAAAAATTATGTTTGAGGATATCTCACCAATCGTTGACCACACAGAAAACTTAGAGTTACATTTTGTAGACTATGAATTTAGAGAAGCGAAATATAACGTCGACGAAGCAAGAAGTCATGATGCAAACTATTCTCAGCCAATTTACGTAAAATTACGTTTAGTGAATCGTGAGACAAATGAAGTAAAAGAACAAGTTGTTTTCTTTGGGGACTTCCCAATGATGACAGAAATGGGAACATTCATTATTAATGGAGCGGAACGTGTTATCGTTTCTCAATTAGTACGTTCGCCGAGTGTATATTTCCATGATCGCCTAGATAAGAAAAACCGTCACACATTTACATCAACAGTCATTCCAAACCGTGGTGCATGGTTAGAATTTGAAACGGATGCTAAAGGTGTTGCGTATGTACGTATTGACCGTACACGTAAATTACCATTAACAGAATTAGTTCGTGCTTTAGGATTCGGATCAGATGAAGAAATCTATGATATCTTAACTGAATCAGAATTATTAAACACAACCATCGACAAAGACGTACATAAAAACGTTGCTGACACTCGTGTGGAAGAAGCACTTAAAGATGTGTACGAACGTCTACGTCCAGGTGAGCCAAAAACTGCGGAAAGTGCAAGAAACTTATTAACAGCTCGTTTCTTTGACCCACGCCGTTATGACTTAGCGCCTGTTGGACGCTACAAGATCAACAAAAAACTTCACTTAAGATACCGTTTATTAGGCTTAACATTAGCTGAAACTTTAGCGGATCCTGAAACTGGAGAAGTATTGTTCACTGAAGGTACTAAACTAGAGCAAGATGACATTGAAAAATTAGTTCCTTATTTAGATAAAGGCTTAAACATGGTGACGTTACACCCTGCTCCAGAAGCAGTTGTTGCAGAACCAATCGATGTACAAGTTGTTCGTGTTTATTCACCAGAAGATCCAGAACAAATTATTAATATTATTGGTAATGGTCATCTGACTGAAGAAGTTAAGAGCTTAACACCAGCAGATATCATTGCTTCAATTAACTATTACTTATTCCTAGACTATGGTATTGGTGGAACAGACGACATTGACCACTTAGGTAACCGTCGTATTCGTTCAGTAGGGGAATTATTACAAAACCAATTCCGTATCGGATTATCCCGTATGGAACGTGTTGTTCGTGAACGTATGTCACTACAAGATACATCGTCAATGACACCACAACAATTAATTAACATTCGTCCTGTAGTTGCTGCAATCAAAGAATTCTTTGGTTCATCTCAACTATCTCAATTCATGGACCAATCAAACCCACTGGGTGAGTTAACACATAAACGTCGTCTATCAGCCTTAGGACCTGGGGGATTAACCCGTGACCGTGCTGGATACGAGGTACGTGACGTGCATTACTCTCACTACGGTCGTATGTGTCCAATTGAGACACCGGAGGGACCAAACATTGGGTTAATTAACTCACTCGCAACTTATGCGAAAATCAACGAGTTTGGCTTCATTGAAACGCCATTCCGTAAAGTTGACCGTGAAACAAACCGTGCAACTGAAGAAATCCATTATTTATCAGCAGATGAGGAAGATTTATATATCGTTGCGCAAGCAAACGCATTACTGAATGAAGATGGAACATTTACAAACGAAACTGTTATGGCTCGTTACAAGTCTGAGAATATCGAAGTTCCAAGAGAACAAGTCGATTTCATGGATGTATCGCCTAAACAGGTTGTATCAGTTGCGACGGCATCAATTCCTTTCTTGGAAAACGATGACTCGAACCGTGCCCTAATGGGAGCGAACATGCAACGTCAAGCTGTTCCATTGATTAATCCTAAAGCACCATATATTGGTACTGGTATGGAATATCAAGCAGCACATGACTCAGGAGCAGCATTATTATGTAAACGTCCTGGTACAGTTACTTATGTAGATGCAGACCGTATTCGCGTTAAATTAGAAGATGGATCATTCGATGATTACCGTTTAACTAAATTTGCACGTTCGAATGCTGGTACATGTTATAACCAACGACCAATTATTGAATCAGGTGAAACTGTTGCTAAAGGAGATATCTTAGCGGATGGACCTTCAATGGAAAATGGAGAAATGGCCTTAGGTCAAAACCCATTAGTAGCCTTCATGACTTGGGATGGATATAACTACGAGGATGCGATCATCATGTCAGAGCGACTTGTTAAAGATGACGTATATACCTCAATTCATATTGAAGAATATGAATCAGAAGCTCGTGATACTAAGTTAGGACCTGAAGAAATTACACGCGAAATCCCGAACGTTGGGGAAGACGCACTTAAATATCTAGACAAAGACGGAATCATTGCTATCGGTGCTGAAGTCCGTGATGGGGACATTTTAGTAGGTAAAGTAACACCTAAAGGTGTAACAGAACTATCTGCAGAAGAACGCCTATTACATGCAATCTTCGGTGAGAAAGCACGTGAAGTCCGCGATACATCGCTACGTGTACCACATGGTGGAGGCGGAATCGTTCATGACGTGAAGATCTTTACGCGTGAAAACGGAGACGAATTATCACCAGGAGTAAACATGTTAGTCCGTGTTTACATTGTACAAAAACGTAAAATTAGTGAAGGGGATAAAATGGCCGGACGTCACGGTAATAAAGGGGTTGTCTCTTTAATCGTGCCTGAAGAAGATATGCCATTCTTACCTGATGGAACACCAGTGGACATTATGCTGAACCCATTAGGGGTACCTTCACGTATGAACATCGGACAAGTATTCGAACTTCACCTTGGAATGGCAGCGCGTGAGATGGGTATTAATATCTCTACACCTGTATTCGATGGTGCAAGTGAAGAAGACGTTTGGGAGACAATCAAAGAAGCTGGTTTAGCAGACGATGCTAAAACTACTTTATATGATGGTCGAACAGGGGAGCCGTTTGATCGTAAAGTATCAGTTGGTGTTATGTACATGCTTAAATTAGGACACATGGTTGACGACAAGATCCATGCTCGTTCAACTGGACCTTACTCATTAGTAACGCAACAACCATTAGGTGGTAAAGCACAATTTGGTGGACAACGTTTTGGTGAGATGGAGGTTTGGGCCCTTGAAGCTTATGGTGCAGCTTACACATTACAAGAGATTCTAACTTACAAGTCAGATGACGTTGTTGGACGTGTGAAAACTTATGAAGCCATTGTAAAAGGTGAGCCAATTCCAAAACCAGGTGTGCCTGAATCATTCCGAGTATTAGTAAAAGAATTACAATCATTAGGATTAGACTTACAAGTACTTGATTCAAATCACAAAGAGATCGACTTACAAGACGATGAAGAAGATGACGATATCATTAACTTTAACGCCTTAGAAAAATACAAAGAAGATCAAAAGCAAGCAAGTCAACAACAAGCAGTTAATAAACCAGTTGCTGCAAGCGAAGCTGTAGAGAAAAACACTGATAAATAATTAAAAGTTAGTATAACAGGATAGATTGATAAGAGGACCACTCTTTAAACGAGTGGCTCTGTCGACTATCGGCAATTTTATAAGGAGGTTGGCCCTTTGATAGATGTTAATACTTTTGAATCAATGCAGATTGGTTTAGCATCCCCAGAGAAAATCCGTAGTTGGTCATACGGTGAAGTTAAAAAGCCAGAAACAATTAATTACCGTACATTAAAACCAGAAAAAGATGGCTTATTCTGTGAGCGTATTTTTGGTCCGTCAAAAGACTGGGAATGTGCGTGTGGTAAGTACAAACGTATTCGCTATAAAGGTCGTGTTTGTGAACGTTGTGGTGTAGAAGTTACACGTTCTAAAGTACGTCGTGAACGCATGGGGCATATTGAATTAGCCGCTCCAGTAACTCACGTATGGTATTTCAAAGGAATTCCAAGTCGTATGGGGCTTATCCTTGATTTAAGTCCACGTTTATTAGAAGAAGTTATTTACTTTGCTTCTTATATCGTGATTGAATCAGGTGATACACCTTTAGAAGTTAAATCACTATTAACTGAGACAGAATACCGTGAAAAACGCCGTGAATTCGGTAATCGATTTAAAGCTAAAATGGGAGCCGAAGCAATCGGTGACTTATTAGCAGCCGTTGATATCGAAGCAGAAGTAGCAGAATTAAAAGAGACGTTAAAAACAGCGACAGGACAAAAACGTACACGTGCGATTCGTCGTCTTGATATTCTAGACTCATTCTTAGAATCAGGTAATGATCCAACTTGGATGATTATGGATGCACTGCCAGTTATTCCACCAGAGTTACGTCCAATGGTACAACTTGAAGGTGGACGTTTTGCAACAAGTGACTTGAACGATTTATACCGTCGTGTTATTAACCGTAACAACCGTCTAAAACGTTTATTAGATCTTGGAGCACCAAACATCATCGTTCAAAACGAGAAACGTATGCTACAAGAAGCTGTTGACTCATTAGTTGATAACGGTCGTCGTGGTCGTGCTGTAACTGGACCGGGTAACCGTCCATTGAAATCATTATCACACATGTTAAAAGGTAAGCAAGGACGTTTCCGTCAAAACTTACTTGGTAAACGTGTTGACTATTCAGGACGTTCAGTAATCGTCGTTGGACCATCATTAAAAATGTACCAATGTGGATTACCAAAAGAAATGGCTATTGAATTATTCAAACCATTTGTAATGAAAGAATTAGTTGAACGAGATATCGCAGGAAATATCAAAAACGCGAAGAAAATGATCGAAACTCAAGATGACGCAATTTGGCCAGTTATTGAAGATGTGATTAAAGAACATCCAGTTCTATTAAACAGAGCACCTACGCTTCACCGTTTAGGTATTCAAGCTTTCGAACCAGTGATCGTTGAAGGTAAAGCGATTCGTCTTCACCCATTAGTATGTGAAGCTTATAACGCCGACTTTGATGGTGACCAAATGGCTGTTCACGTTCCGTTATCTGAAGAAGCTCAAGCAGAAGCAAGACTATTAATGTTAGCTGCACAACATATCCTGAACCCTAAAGATGGTAAACCAGTTGTTACACCATCACAAGATATGGTTTTAGGTAACTACTACTTAACATTAGAAGAAGAAGGACGTATCGGAGAAGGTATGGTGTTCTCTTCTGTAAGTGAAGTTGAATTAGCTTACCAAAACGGATATGTACACTTACATTCACGTATTGCCATTCCTGCAGCTTCATTAGAAGGAAAACCATTTACAGATTGGCAAAAAGAACGTTTAATGGTAACGACTGTTGGTAAAGTGATTATTAACCAAATCATGCCAGAAGAGTTCCCATACTTAAACGAGCCAACAACTGAAAACTTAATTGAACGCACACCTGATAAATACTTCATCGAGCATGGAGTAGATGTCAAAGAAGCGATTAAAGAAATGGACTTAGTTCCTCCATTCAAGAAAAAACATTTAGGTAACGTGATCGCAGAAGTGTTCAAACGTTATCAAGTTACTGAAACATCTATCATGCTTGATAAGATGAAAGACTTAGGTTATAAATACTCAACTCGATCAGGTATTACTGTTGGGGTTGCGGACGTTATTAACTTAGATACTAAAGAAGGAATCATTACAGATGCTCATGACCGCGTTGAGAAAATCACTAAGCAATATCGCCGTGGTTTAATCACTGAAGATGAGCGTTATAATAATGTTATCCGTACTTGGGAACGTGCGAAAGACCAAATTCAAAACGAACTGGTTGAAAAACTTCCACGTCTTAACCCAATTAACATGATGTCTGACTCTGGTGCCCGTGGTAATATCTCTAACTTCACTCAGTTAGCTGGTATGCGTGGTAACATGGCGGCTCCAAGTGGTAAGATTATCGAGTTACCGATCACATCGAACTTCCGTGAGGGATTAAACGTACAAGAAATGTTTATCTCTACCCATGGGGCTCGTAAAGGTATGACCGATACTGCCTTGAAGACAGCCGATTCAGGTTACTTAACACGTCGTTTAGTTGATGTGGCACAAGATGTTATCGTTCGTGAAGATGACTGTGGAACAGACAAAGGTTTAGTAATTAGAGCGATTAAAGATGGAAATAGTGTCATTGAATCACTAGAAGAACGTCTAATCGGTCGTTACTTACAAAAAACTTTACGTCACCCAGAAACAAATGAAGTTATTATCTCTAATAACGAATTAATTACAGAAGATATCGCGCAACAAATTATTGCTGCTGGTATCGAAGAAGTAACGATTCGCTCAGTATTCACTTGTGATACGATTCATGGTGTATGTAAACACTGTTATGGACGTAACTTAGCGACTGGAGACGAAGTTGAAGTTGGTGAAGCAGTTGGTACAATCGCTGCCCAATCAATCGGTGAGCCTGGTACACAATTAACAATGCGTACATTCCATACGGGTGGGGTTGCCGGTGGTGGAGATATCACTCAAGGTCTTCCTCGTATCCAAGAGATCTTTGAAGCACGTAACCCTAAAGGGTTAGCTCAAATCACGGAAGTGGCTGGAGAGATTGAAGCGATCGAAGAGAAAGCTTCAGACCGTACTAAAGATATTACTGTTCGTGGTATTACAGATACACGTACATATAACGTGCCATTCCAATCAAGACTTAAAGTTACGGTTGGAGAAACTGTAGAACGTGGTCAAGCCTTAACAGAAGGTTCAATTGATCCGAAAGAATTACTACGTGTAACTGATGTTATCACTGTTGAAAACTATCTATTACATGAAGTACAAAATGTTTACCGTGGACAAGGGGTAGAAATCGGAGATAAACACGTGGAAGTAATGGTTCGCCAAATGCTTCGTAAAGTACGTGTTATGGACCCAGCTTCTACAGATATCTTGCCAGGTGCATTATTAGATATCGCTGACTTCTCTAAAGCCAACGAAGCAGCAATCAAAGCAGGAGAAGTTCCTGCAACTGCACGTCCAGTTTTACTAGGAATTACAAAAGCAGCTCTAGAGACAAATTCATTTATCTCTGCTGCATCATTCCAAGAAACGACACGTGTCTTAACTGACGCTGCTATTCGTGGAGATCGTGATGAATTGATCGGATTGAAAGAGAACGTTATTATCGGTAAACTAATTCCTGCCGGAACTGGTATGAACCGTTACCGTTCACTTGAAACATCAACTTCAGAAGATATCGAACGAATTTTAGAAGAAGAAAGAATTGCGAAAGAAAAAGCCGAAGCTGAAAAAGCTGAAGCCGAAAAAGAAGAAAAAGACGCTAAGTCTTCATTTAAATAATTAAATATCTTCATATGCAAACGCCCGCTCACTGAGTTAAATTAGTGAGCGGGCGTTTTTTTGTATTCATATTCTATATAGAGAGGATACAATACAAACCGAAAAATATAAATGGGAAAAAAGGTAAAGCGCCTGTGGACTTAAATCTAAATAAGTAACCAAATAAGAAATAAAATAGGGCGGTAGCGGAAGTAATGAACAAATACATAGGGAATAGAGAAACAGGGATACATAATGAAAGAATCGTAAAGACTTTAATATCTGCCCCTCCAATAGAAGCAGGCCTTAGTGTGTTAAAAATCAAGAAAGAAACAAAGGTTACCGATGAAAGCAATAATTGCATATCAAATTCAAGATCGCTGACGTAAACAATATACAAAACAAGACATAAAAGAATGAACTGAAGCAAATCAGGTACCATCATAGCGTGTATATCACAGTAGATCATTAACAAGCTTACTAAGGTAAAGACCAAGATAAAGTAGAAGTGATACTCCTTAAACACAAAGCTAGTCCATACGAACAAAAGACCACTCATGACTTCGACTATTATATAGAAGGAACTCGTTGGCTTCTGGCAGTAGCGACACCTAAATCGACTTAAGACTTGAGAAACGATTGGAATCAAATCAAAAGCTTTAAGTGTAGTAGAGCAATGATCACAAGTAGAGCGACGAGTTAAACAGATTTGCTGGTGTACCCAATCAAACGCAAAGCAATAAGCAAAGGATCCAAGACAACTACCGATAACAAACTGAAAAATATACATCATATAAAAACCTCCTAATGATATATACAAGAAAAAAGGCCAATTCCATTATTAAATTTATGTAAAGTAGAAAATAATAGATAAAAGTGAAAAAAAGGTTGACCTGTAGCTAAATTTCATGCTATATTAGTTCTTGCTGTTACGAGACAAAGTAACTAATATCTAACAGCAAAGAATGTTTACATTAAATTTACAAATAATTTACAAAACTATTGACAGATTGTAAATGCAGTGTTAACATTATATAAGTCGTTACAGTAATGTTTGTAGCGGTTACAAAGAAAACCAAAAACGCATAAAAAATTCAAAAAACTTTAATTAGTTATTGACATTGTTATGGCGCACATGGTATTATTTAAAAGTTGTCTTAGCAGACAACGAGCACGAGAAACCAAATAAATACTTTTAAAAAGTTATTGACTTTGACTTCATAAACGTGCTATACTAATAAAGTTGCATCACAACCGCAACGAAAGCTCATTGAAAACTGAACAAAGATAAACACACCAAATGTGTAAGGGGATCTGTTCTACGGAACAGACAACCAAACAATTTCGCTGGACGACCACCAGTTTAAAAAAGGTCAACAAAGCTAGAATAGTAATGAGCAAAAGCTCAAACAATCAATTATGAGAGTTTGATCCTGGCTCAGGACGAACGCTGGCGGCGTGCCTAATACATGCAAGTCGAACGCACCGACGGAGAACTTGTTCTCTTGACGTGAGTGGCGCACGGGTGAGTAACACGTGGGAAACCTACCCTTCAGC
>NZ_JBHSHQ010000017.1:0-6621 GCF_042652985.1 Ruoffia tabacinasalis
AATTAATAACTTTACATAACAAATCTCTGTCCATAAGATGAGTTATGGAAAGATTTACATAATTCATCAAGGATGAGAAGATCAACTTTGATAAGCTTTTTCATTAATTTGGTATAACTACCATCAGCTTGGTGTGTCGCAATTTTAAACTCCTCTAATAGATTAGGCAAGCGAGTATAACGAACGGTGTAAAATTGCCTGCAGGCCTGAACGCCGAAGGCGGTAGCTAACCATGTCTTTCCAGCTCCCGATACACCTTTAAAGATGATATTGCGACCGTCTAAGATATAATCTCCAGCTGACAACTTCATGAGTAATTCTCTGTCTAGTTTACGATCTGCATCATATTGGATACCCTCTATAGCGGCTTTCACGGTGAATTGTGCTTGTTTTAGTAATCGATTCAATTTATTGCTTTTACGTACGGAATCTTCTTGATCAATCATGATTCCCAATAATTCATCAAAAGTAAGATCCTTGTATGCTGGGTTTGACAGTAAGGTTTCATAAGCTTCTGCCATACCTGAGAGTCTAAGCTGTTTTAGTTTATCATAATTTTGTTGATTCATTTATTTCTACCTCCATAATATGATGCCCCTCTAGTAAAACCATATTTTTCCTTCATCTTTCTAGATTTTGGTTCTGTTAATTTTTCTTCATCGTGTTTTTTATTTGATTGAATAATGGTTTGCACACTTTTGACCGTCGGTCGATTGGTAGCTTTTAATACATCTTTACAGGCTTGTTCGATTTCATAATTGGTATATTTTCTTTCCAACTTCTTTAAAGTGAAGATTGCGTTGAGGGCTTGCTTTTCAACTTCATAAGTCTCAAGTAAAAAAGTTACAATCATTAGAGTGGAATCGCCTATACTTGCTGCCCATTTTAATCCTTCTTCAGGCGTTTGTTCGATATACAATCGATGATTCTGAGGCATATGTTCTTTTAAGGTAGAGAACTGTCCGTATTTTCCATATAATGTTTGATGAGAAGCTGCTCTTATGTGATTAAAATAGATTTCAATTGTACTGTCTGAAATTTTCACATCTACTTCCTTACCTATTAGTTCATAAGGGACAGAATAAAACATACTGTGAATAGAGATATGGTAGTCTGGACGTACTTTAGCGGTACGCCATTCAGACATTCGATAAGGAGTGGCTGGGAGAGGAGAAAGTGCGAATTTCTCTTCTTCTAAAAAGGCAGACCATCTGGAACCATTTCGGTTCTGGAAGGGTCTGTTATTTAAATAGTCTAACTTTTTCCAGATTTCATCGTTCAATTCTTCGATTGAGAAAAACTTCATGTTCCTTAAACCTTGAATAATCCATGTGGACACAATATTTACTGAACCCTCTACACTCGCCTTATCTTTAGGAGAACGAACGCGTGCGGGTAAAATAACTGTGTTATAGTGGTCAGCCATCTCTGCATAAGTCTTATTTAAGATAAGTTCTTTACTCGTATGTTTAGTAACGCCTGTCTTCAAATTATCAGGCACAAGGATTTGTGGTGTTCCTTCAAAAAATTCGAAGGTATGCTGATGAAGTCGAATCCAAGACGGTAAATCCATGCGATAAGAACCTTCTACGTAAAACATTTGAGAACAAGGTAAAGTAGCGATAAATATATACACCTTTCTATTTTCACCCGTATCAGGATCAATAACTGACAAAGTCTGACCTGCCCAATCAACCTCCAATATTTCTCCAGGTTTTCGGCGAATGCGCATCGTTGCCTTATATTTCATCGCATAATTGTGATAATGTTCAGCGAAAGTTCGATAAGCATAAGGTATTTTCCCTACACTCTTTGCTTCTCGTACATACTCATCATGCAATAAAGTCAAAGTAACATTAGGTCTTGCTAATTCTTTATGGACATATTCGAAGTCCATGACATGCCGCCCGCTATTCTCCTGTTTCTTTTCAGGGTAAAGGAAATCTTCCAGCCATGGATCAGTGATTCCTTCATCCAACGGGATGATGATACCTCTCTTTTCTGCAAGTTTAATCACCTCCGTTACTTTTTGCCGTGAGTGCTGTGTAATCGTAGCTATACTTCTAAGCGATACGCCTTCACTATGTAATTCCAAAATCTTTCGATAAGGGAACATACAAAAACCTCCTATATATCTTATTGTCACGCTCACCTTTCTAAAAGATGTAAACGTGCTCAATAAGTATACAGGAGGATATATAAGTTTTGGTAAATTCTTCCGCAAAGAGTGGTAAAACTGTCCGCAATCACTGGTAAAAAGAACCGCAAGGTTGGTACAAATTAAATGCAATAATCAAATAGCGAAACTGGATGTATTAGTCATTGATGATTTTCTTTTAACACCGACAACCCAAGATGAACAAAAATACTTAATGGAAATCTTTGAATTAAGAAGTCGAGATCGTTCCCTTATTATTTCCTCTCAAATGGAAACAGGAGAATGGCATAAGAAATTAGGAGGTGGTGCCATTGCGGATGCCATACTTGATCGTGCCATCTCAAACTCTTATCATTTATATATTTCTGGTGATTCTTTAAGAATGAAGACTGGTTCAGCGGGTTCCGACTAGACTGGTTCAGCAAAACGCGATTTGCCTGGCTCAGGCAATCGCGTTTTTATGGCCCTATTGAAACGCTATATGCAAGATGCAAAAAAATTGCATCTCTTTTTTGTTTCTTGAGGTATAAAAAACACAAGACTATGAAGTGTTTTACTCTTTCTAAAATCTAGTGTTAAAAATATTTATTTTCAGTATTATCGGAAAAGTTAAGGTGGAGATGAGGGGGCTCATATTAACCCCTTCACATCAACGTTTGTAGTTATATGGTAATGGTTTAGACTAAATTATCACGCATACGCCTATGTTTTATAAATAACGAGATGCGATTCTTTCGCTTTCGAAGTTAAAATCAGATTCTTATAAAACTTCGTTTACTAATAGCTTTTATCAGATTCAAATTCAGGTAATAACTTATTAATATCTTCCCCTTCTTTATATAAAACTACTCTTGAATTTTCAATATCTTTAATAAAGTTAACCTTTTTTCCAGTATACTCATTATGCAAATGTTCTATAATTTCTCTTAAGTAGTAGTTGTTGTTAAAATTTGGAATATATTTATCAAGTGTTACCGAAATGAGAAAGTTGTCTCGATCTAAAATTCTAATTAAGCTTTCAATACTTTCAATACTAACTTGTTTTTTCAATAACTCAATATGGTATTGTAAACTCCAAATTCTTTCTAGGTTAGCATTTTCACTATCAGGCGTTTGATTAGAAGGTAATTGGTCAACTTTAATAATTATTGGCATATCAAAACTTGTTCCAGTTACTACACATTGGCCTGCACCTAGTTCTGGTATATTACGTCTTGATAAAATGTCTAGGCTGTTAATTGTATTACCAATCATCTTAAGATCTTGTTCATTAACTAGTCTATGTATAAAAAAGTTATGAATTTGAGAAATAATAGTTGGCGAAATATCTGATGGTCTTTGACTAGAAATTGTAACATAAAAACCAAACTTTCTACCTTCCTTTATTATTTCTTCAAATACTTCTAATCGGTAATCTTTCCAAGTGGACTCCTCTCTATTCGATGATTCTGATAATATGTTATGAGCTTCATCAATAATGAGATGTACAGTTTTGTTTAATCCAGATTCGTTTAATATTTTTGTTTTATGCTCTCTATAAAACTGCTTAGTAATTAATAATGGTATGACTTTTTTTGCTTCCTGATTACAATCACCTAACGAGATAACAATTACTTCCTCTTCAATCTTTTCATTATTAATTTCTATCAATCTATCAATAATATTACTTCGTGATTCTATCCTTTCAATTAAAGGACTTATATGGTCAAATTGGCTATAATTGCTTGCTAAATTAAATATCAATCTTAGCTGCGTAAAAATCGATAACTTATCTGCTAACGTAAGCTGTTCAAAAGCTGAATCTACAGATGGCTCAGAGCTAAGCTTTCTTATTAATTCATCTCTGTTATTATTAATATCCTGTTCTGTTTTTTGACTCATATAAAAATTCGTAGATAATGAAGAATCATCATTATAATAAGTCGAGTTTGCACTATGCCAATTGGCATTTAACCAAACATAAACATCATTATTGCTTGTTCTATTGTCAAAATGACTGTCAAAAGAAATTTTTTTAAAAATATTCCTCAAAATTCCTAGAGATTCTTTGTTGTTGTTGCGACGAAACACATTATAAAAAGCTTTACCTATATCCTCAATTATACTATCTTTAGAAATATTATAATTGTTTCTTATTACGTAATAATTAATAGCATTTTTTAGAAAAGGTTGTTGGGTTTTTTCTGTTGCTGAAAATAATATCGAGAGTGTTTCTGTGTCCCAAAACTGTTTCTCTGATAACCGGATTTTATCACTGGTATCATTAGATGTACTTAGTTTTAATGTTTTTTTATTTGTTGTTAAAACATCTTTTCGAGTATATTCTCCATTAAAATCAATAAAAACAAATTGAGATATTCCGGAATGATATACTTTAGAATCATTTAGACTAAAAAGCTCAGTATATATTTTGGCTAGTGTATTTGATTTTCCTGATCCAGTATTTCCGAAGATGCCTATATGCGTATTAAAAATATTATTCCATGGTAAATTAAAGGCTATTTCTTCATTCACGGTATTTCCTATTGCATAAGAAAACAAGTGATTTACAGAGTTGCCTTGAATTATTTTTTGGATTTTTTTTTCTGTTAATAAAACAACTTCATCATAAATTAAAGGAAATGTTCCTAGACCTTTAACGAAATCATTGTTCTGATTGAATTTACCAATTATTTTAAGTTCTATTAATCTTTTAAATCTATCTAAACCATACTCTTGGTTTGATATATCGTTATAAGAATCTTCTAAGAATTCCTTTTCTACTTTTCCGATAATTGTAAAAGGCCCTCTTATTATTCCTATATATGTGCCAATACCTACCCCACTATAGTATTCACCATCATAATAATAATTTAGAAGATTTGTGTTATCATGCATCATTGCAGTTACCCTTAATCCTTCTATACTAATAATATTCCCTACTACAAATGGATTACTCGACATTAGATTTTCCTCCCAGCAAGTTCATAAGATAATCAAAATTTCCTTTTAGAATTTCTCCATCTTCTAATTTGTTATTTGGGGGAAGATATCGAATATTTTTATAGTTTACAAACTTAATATTCTTTAGTTCATGCAAGGTATCTTCTGAATAGTATATAATATAAACATCTAACGAAGGATTTAACAATGATCTTTCAAAAATACTTTGAATATGCTCATCAGCAAAAGAAAATCCAAAAACGATTAACACACTATTATCTTTCTCTAACTCATAACTTAATGAGCGAATCTGTTGGAAATAGTGCTCGTCAAGTACAGTGTCTCTAAACTTTCTCTTATCTGGATTTATGATTAATATTTTTTCATATTCATTCTCAAAATGTTCTAATATGGTATTCGAAATCACAATGCCATTTAAATAGTTATTTATATATTCATAAATCATATCTTCTTCGCCTTCGTAGTCTTCAATAACTACGTTCAATTCAAATAGACTTTTTACGTTCTCCTCAGTAAGTTCAGTATCATCACCAATTAGTATATTAGTTAATTTATTAATGTGAGTTGAATCATAATTAACGATTAAATCTTTATTTGAACTTTCTCTTTCCCATGAAAGAGAACCATGCATTTTAAAAAGATTTATTGTTGGTATTTCTCTTTTGTATTTATCTCCATACCCACTTTGAGTAACATTTAAGAAAAAATTTTTATTTGATATTTTCCTTTTAATAAAACCCTTGCTACCATCATTAAAGAAGCTTAGTGGATCATTTATACTATCAAATGCATTTTCAAAAAGTAAGTCATAATTTGTTGTAAAAATATTTATTCTTTTAGGTCGCTCATTACTTTCAGAATGAAGAATTTTTAATAAGAGTTCCACAAATTCTTTATAATTCTTATAGACTTTTTGATAATTTTCTTTTTCATTAATAATGGCTTCAATAGGCTCCCCCATTGGAGAGATTACTTTAAATAGTAATACAGATAGAACTTCAGTTTATTTTCTTCAGTAATAGCATTATGTGTAACAAAGTCTTCAAAAGATGGGTTCGAATAACCAAAAGATAATGTTGGATACATTGGATAACTTGCGCCAGAACCGATCAAAAAATTTATGTTTTTTCCATTAAGTATTTCTAAAAAAGATTTCATATAATGTTCCTTTCTAGTACGACTTCACTTTTTATCGAAGATAGAGTTTTTCCTCTTGCCCCACATAATATCATTTACTATTAAAAAAGAGGATAGTTTCCTATTGTGTTGATTAATATAATACCTCGTCTTGCTGATTGACTGGTAATAGGTACTCTTCGCCTTTTTCTGCTTACTTGTCGTTATAGTAATAATAATAAATGTACTCATTTCTATATTATGCTCTACACAAAACCATAGCAGGAAACTAGAATTTTAAAGCTTATAGCTGCTTATCTATCTCAAATTAAGTGGCGGATTTTATAATGAAGTTAGCCACTTCAAAAAATCCAATTAAATAAAAAACGCCATGTGAATTTCAT
>NZ_JBHSHQ010000018.1:0-9939 GCF_042652985.1 Ruoffia tabacinasalis
TTTACGCCCGATAATGACATCGGGTGTCCAGCCCTGTGAGACTTTTTCTTTAATGTAGACTTGTTGGTCTACAGGAAGGACACACTTACGTCTACCACACCGTTGTTTGTTTTTCTTATATTGTTGGTAATACTCAATGGCGGTATGGCCCTCTTTTAAGAAGTTGATGACGTTATAAATGGGTGTTCTAGAACGTTTTAAACGACTGGCAATGGTCGAGACCGGAATATGTTGGTGGTAATATGATTCTATCATCACCAGTTCATCCGTGGTAAGATGGGTGTAGGTCATTTGTGGTCACTCCTTTGTATTCTTTGGTCGGAATTACAAGTTGAGTGTACCACAAATGTCTGTTTTAGTTGTCTAGCTTAATTTTACAATCGGCGTCATATAAATCAATGTGATTTTACAAGAAAATATTTTAGGAATAAACTTAATATTCGAGGGGAAAATCCCGAACGTTAACCTTTTTAACAATAAGAAAAGGTTAAGTTTTTATTAAGGACAAGTATTCAAATGATTTTTTGAATAATGTGTGAATTATCAACACAAATCATTTCAAATATGTTACTCTATAATTGCGAAACTTTAGAGAGGTAGGTAAGTAATGAAAAAGACATTATTAATTATCGTTTCAACTGTGCTTATTATGGGAGTTGTATATTTTGCAGGTGTTGGGTTTTACTCTGAGAAATTTTCAGCGAATTCCACTTTTGGAACAGTTGATGTGAGTAATTTAACATTAAGCGAAGCACAGGCGAAAGTTATTGAAGATTTGAATGACAAAGAATTTGTTCTTGAAGAAGATGGGCAAGAAGTTGCTCGTTTGAAACTAGGTGAACTAGAACCTGAATATAAAACTGAATCAGAATTAGAAGCGTCATACTTATCACAAGATCCAACGACTTGGGTCAATGGCTTCTTTGAAGACAAAGAGTACAATCAGGGTTTAGAAGAGCAAATTAACTTCAGTGAAGAAGAAATAATTAATAGCTTGTCAGCCCAAGGTCTTTCTAATGAAGAACGTGAAGCGGCGACAGATGCAGGTGTAGATTATGACGAAACTGAAGGTTATTATGTAGTTGAAGGGTCTGCTGGAAACCAAATCGATCCTAGTCGTCTTGAATCAGCAATTGTTGAAGGGATTCAAAACGAGAATTATACCATTGATTTGGAAGAAGCATATGCTCAACCAGAAGTAACTGAAGTAAGTGAAGAAATTACATCAGTGATGGATGAAATTGAATCCGTATCATCAGTGAATATCACTTATGAAATTGCTGGTGAAGAAGTAACAATTCCACAAGATGAAATTGAAAACTGGATTTATTTTGATTCTTCAAATGAATTAATTATCGATGCTGAATCTGTGAAAGCATATTTAAGTACTCTTAACGAGGAATATTCAACATTCTACAAAGACCGTACTTTCAATAGTACTTTACAAGGTGAAGTCACTGTGCCACCTGGAATCCTAGGTTGGTCAATTGACACTGATGCAGAAGCAGAAGCGTTAATTAGTGACATTCATGCAGGTAATGATGTTAGTCGTGAACCAATCTATTACAGTTCTGGTGGTATTGCTGGTGCTGCAAATGATATTGGATCAACTTACGTCGAAATCGATTTAAGTAATCAATATATGTTCTTATATGTTGATGGCGAACTTATTCTAGAAACGCCAATGGTTTCAGGTAAGATTGGTGCTGAGACCGTACCAGGAGCAAATGCTGTTAATGAGATGTTAACTGATACAAACTTAGTTGGTTACAACCCATTCTCAAAAGTAGAATATTCTACGCCAGTTAATTACTGGATTCGCTTTGACGATAAAGCTCAAGGAATTCATGATGCATCTTGGCAAGGATCATTTGGTGGAAATGTTTATCAATCAAGTGGTTCACTTGGCTGTATTAACACTCCTCTAGGCGCAGTTGAAGTAATTTACAACAACGTTGATTACGGTACACCAGTAATGGTTTTCTATTAAAATAAAAACAAAATCCTCACCGAGCAGAGTCATTTAAGACTTTGCCTGGTGAGGATTTTTTTAGTTTGTAATGAAAATATGTCCCTGAGAAAATTTCAGGGACATAATTTGTGATTTCGTGTCCTTGAGAAGATTTCAGGGACATAATTTGTGATTTCGTGTCCTTGAGAAAAACTCAGGGCCATATTTTGTGATTTCGTGTCCTTGAGAAAATTTCAGGGACACAACTAGACAAAATTAAACCGAAACTGAATTACTTACTCTGAAGCTTCTCTTCATCATTCAATGTTTCAATAATCCGTTCGGCAGTCGGTTGAGGAACACCGATATGACGGTACTCTTCAATGTCTGCTTCTTTCATTCTTTGTAAGTTTTTAAAGTGCTTTAATAATTTGGTGCGGGTCTTCGGTCCAACACCTTCAATACTATCTAAGATTGAACCAAACTGAGATTTCGAACGGACATTTCTATGATAGCTAATCGCATAGCGATGGACTTCATCTTGGACTCTTTGTAGGAAGTGGAAGACTTGGCTTGTTGGTTCTAAAGGAATTATTTCCTCACTATAACCGTCCATTAAGGCAGCAGTTTTATGTTTGTCATCTTTTACCATACCAGCAACCGGAATTGTGATGCCTAATTCATTCTCCAACACATCTCTAGCTGCTCTAATTTGAATTTTCCCACCATCCATTAGGATTAAGTCAGGTAATTGTTTCTCTTCGCGTAGCAGTCTTGTGTAACGTCTACGAATGACTTCTTGAGTTGATGCGAACTCATTGGCACCTTCGACAGTTTTAATTTTGAATTTACGGTAGTTCTTTTTCTCAGGCTTCCCGTCGCGGTAAACAACCATACCTGATACTGCGTTTGATCCTTGGATATTAGAATGGTCAAACGATTCGATATAGTTTGCTTGCGGAATATTTAAAGCATCTGATAATTCGTCAATGGCACCTAAAGTTTTTCTTTCGCTCATCTCTATTAATCTGAATTTTTCATCCAAAGCAATGCGACTATTTTTTTCGCAAAGTTCTAATAAGCTACGTTTTTTCCCACGAAGGGGTGTCGATACTGGAACTTCAAGATATTCATTTAATAAATGATTATCAACATCACTTGGAACGAGTACCGCTTTAGGCATAAGTTGTGATTCTTCTTTATAGAATCGCGCAATATAAGTCGTGACTTCTTCTTCTGGATTATTATAGCTAGGGAAGATGGCGGCTTTACGTTTCAGAATCGAACCTTGTCTTAACATAAAAGTTTGAATAGATAACCAACCACGATCAAGTGTGTAACCAAATACATCCATATTGTCATAGTCTTGACTCATAATAACTTGGCGTTCAATCGTTTTCTCGATATAACTAATCTGATCACGGTAATCCGCCGCTTGTTCAAAGTCTAATTTTTCTGCAGCAGTGTCCATTTTTGAACGTAAGTCATTTTTAATACTGTCGACGTTGCCTGCAAAGAATTTTTTGATATTCTCAATCTGAGCATCATATTCCGCTTGTTCTACTTTATGATCACAAGGTCCAATACATTGGCCAAGGTGATAGTAAAAGCAGGCACGCTTTTCGTTTTTAGCACATCTTCTTAAAGGATATGCTCGGTGCAATAATTGTTGGGTACTAGTTGCGGCATAAACATTTGGAAAGGGACCAAAGTAAGTTCCCCCATCTTTTTTCACTTCATTCGTAATAATTAATTGAGGATCTTCTTCTTTAGTAATTTTTAGATAAGGATACATTGTTGAGTCTTTGAGTCGAATGTTATAAATTGGCTTATATTCTTGAATAAGATTAATCTCAAGAATCAGCGCTTCTTTATCACTGTTAGTTATAATTGTTTCAAAATGATCGATTTCAGATACTAATTTTGTTGTCTTAGCATCATGAGCACCCCTAAAGTAAGAACGCACACGATTACGTAAATTCTTAGCTTTACCTACATATATAATGGTATCGTTCGCGTTTCGCATTAAATAACATCCTGGTAAATCAGGTAAGAGTTTTAGTTTTTGCTCAATGTTATATAAAACTTCACTGCGATTTTTAGTCGTCTTTTTTTCATTAGGGGTTCCTTCGTTAGTTGAATCTTGATGCATAAAGACACCTCCTATTAATTGGTTATATTTCTCTATTATTGTCAACATACTATTATACACGACAAAGTCAAGGTTTTGCTAATAAATTGACTATTAAAATGCAGTTAACTTTTTTATTTTGTGTTGTCTTTTTTAATCCCTTATAAAAAATAATTCACTAGAACTATCCCAAAATAACAAGCTTATAACTGAACCTGTGGTATAATAGCATTACAGTAAATGAAGGACGTGTGTGTATGAAATTTAACGAATTTAATTATAATCGACCAGACTTAGATATTTTCAAAAAAGACTACCAAGAAAATATTGACCAAATTAAAAATGCTAATTCTGTCAAGGAAGCCTTAGAAGGCATTCATGAGATACAAGCATTACAAAATGAAATAAATACGCAATCAGAGTTAGCAGAAATTCGTTTCTCTATTAATACAAAAGATGCTTTTTATAAAAAAGAAAGTGATTTTTGGAATGAACAGCTACCAATTATTTCAGAATGGGAAACTGATTATTATCGTGCAATTTTAAACTCACCTTTTCTATCTGAATTAAAACAAGAAATTGCAGCACCATTTTTTGATATTATTGAGAACTCTCTAAAAGTATTTGACCCAACTATTATACCTTTATTACAACAAGAGAATAAATTAGTCTCAGAATATGATTCACTCATCGCATCAGCGGAAATTGATTATAAGGGAGAAACTTATAACTTATCTGGTTTGACACCATTCATGCAGTCAACTGACCGTCAGGAACGAAAAGCGACTTCTGAATTATATGCAAACTTTTTCCAAGAGAACTTAGCTGATTTTGATCGCATTTACGATGAATTAGTCAAAGTCCGTCATGAGATGGCAACCAGTCTTGGCTTTAAAGATTTTGTGGAGATGGGCTATGCGAGAATGAACCGCCTAGACTATACACGTTCGGATGTTGAAGTATTCCGTCGTGAAGTCTTGGAACAAATTGTGCCACTATCAACATATATTTATGACCGCCAAGCGAAACGTTTAGAGTTAGATGAGTTAAAATATTACGATCTAAACTTAAGCTTTCCAACAGGAAATGCGAAACCCATTGGGACTGCGTATGAGTTGATTCAAAAAGCTGAAAAGATGTATTCAGATATGTCACCTGAAACTGCGGACTTTTTCAACTTTATGGTTAAACATGATTTAATGGACTTATTAACTAAGTCAGGTAAGCAAAGTGGAGGGTATTGTACTCATATCCCGAACTTCAATGCTCCCTTTATTTTTGCTAATTTTAATGGGACTTCAGGAGACGTGGATGTATTAACACACGAGGCTGGGCATGCTTTCCAACTCTATCGTTCACGTTGGATTAATGAACCTGAGTTAATTTGGCCAACGCATGAAAGTTGTGAAATCCATTCGATGAGTATGGAATTTATCGCATGGCCATATATGGATGAGTTTTTCGGTGACAAAGTAGAAAAATACAAATACGCTCATCTTTCAGAAGCCGTGACCTTCTTACCTTATGGTGTCTTAGTAGATCACTTCCAACATGAAGTGTATGAAAACCCAACAATGACACCAGAAGAACGTCGTTCAAAATGGCGTGAATTAGAGAAACAATACACTCCTTGGAAAGAATATGATGACAATGAGTTTTATGAGCAAGGTGGATTATGGTTTAGACAAGGCCATATCTTCAACTCACCATTCTACTATATTGATTACACATTAGCCCAAGTATGTGCCTTTCAGTTCTGGGAGCGAAGTCATGTGAAAGAAGACGATAGCTTCTGGTCTGATTACTTAAACATTTGTCGTGTAGGTGGAACGAAATCATTCCAAGAAATTGTGAAACTCGCTAACTTAAACTCACCTTTTGAAGAAAATAGTCTTTCAGAAGTTACTCAAGCCATTCAGACTTATTTAGAAGCCGTTGACGAAGAGCAGTTAATATAAGAGGAGGAGTTCAATGATAAACGTAGGAACCATTGGTACTTCATGGATAACAGAGCAATTTATTAAAGCCAGTCAACTGACCAATCTATATAAGATTAAAGGAATCTATTCACGAAGTGCTTACCGAGCAAAAGATATTGCGACGATTTACAAGACAGACTACTATACGGACCAATTAAATAATATTTTATTTGATCCAGAAATTGATTTGATTTATATCGCAAGTCCCAATAGCATGCATTTTGAACAAGCAATGCAAGCGATAAAAGCTGGAAAGCATGTCATCATTGAGAAGCCAATGTTTTCAAGTGTTGAAGAATGGCATCAAGCACATGAAGAAGCGAAACGCATGAATGTCTTCATTTTTGAAGGTGCTTTGCATATTCATACGCGTAATTATCGTCGAATGAAGCAGTTAGTTCAGAATAAGATAAAAGCTTCTAAGCAGCCGTTTTTAGGGGCTAACTTTAATTTTGGGCAATACTCATCCAAATATGTTCAATATCGTGAAACAATGGATAATCACCAGATTGCACCAAATGTCTTCAACCTTGAGTTTTCAGGTGGGGCATTAATGGATTTAGGTGTATACCCAGTTTATGTCGTCCTTGATTTATTTGGTTTACCTCAATCAGTGCGCTACAACGCTCAAAAAGGGGAAAATGGTGTCGATATTTTCGGTACAATTTTATTCATATATGATCAATTTCAAGTGTCGATATTTATCTCTAAAGCCGTTCATTCCAAACTGACAAGTGAAATTTATATTGATGATGAGACGATTATTGTTCATGACGTGAGTCGTATTAGTAAAGTTGAGTTAATTAATAAAGAAGGACAAAAAGCAGATGTCATAGATTATAAGCCAGAAAATTACATGTATGATGAGTTAATGAACTTTGCAGATGTAATCAACAATTCTGATAGCATTCACCAAAAAGTGCGCTTTGAAGATTTGAAGCAGCTTAGCTTACAAGTAGCCCAAACAATGGAATTATTGCGTAAATCTGCGAATATTTCTTTTGACACTGAAGAACAGAAATAGAAGATTAGAGAAGGAGCATATAATGCTTAATACATTTAGAACCGAACTCCAAGAATTTTGGAAAGAGAAAGAGTTACAAGAACCTACACCGGTTCAAGAGCAATTATTTAAAGAAGCATCACAAGGAAATGACGTCATTGCCGTATCCCCAACTGGTACAGGTAAGACATTAGCTTACTTACTACCTATATTGAATCAAATTGAGGCAAATAAAACTTTGCAGGCGATTATTCTAGCGCCATCACAAGAATTAGTGATGCAAATTGGGGAAGTGGCACGCGAATGGGGTAAAGTTGTAGGTATTAAAACTCAAACGCTCATCGGCGGTGCAAATATTAAACGCCAAATCGATAAGTTAAAAGATAAGCCAGAACTTATTATTGCAACACCTGGACGCTTTATCGAATTAACAAGTAAGACGAAAAAAATAAAAGTTCATCTAGTAAAAACCATTGTTTTTGATGAGGCAGATTATTTATTTAAAGATGAACACAAAAGAACGATCGAATCTATTCAACAAACACTGATGCGTGATGTTCAAAAAGTTTATGCAAGTGCAACAATGACAGAGGAATTTGTTAATAAAAAACAAGCGGAGAATAGTGACATTAAAGTCATCCGCATTGATTCACAAGAATCAGTCAGCCATATTCAACATTATTTCATTACGGTTAATAATCGCTATAAAGTAGACGAACTAAAACGCTTAGCTCAGATGGATAACATGCGAGCTATTGTATTCTTCGAACAGATTAATCAAATCGAAGAAGTAGCAGCGAAGTTAATCTATGAGAATGTATCTGTTGTTGTTTTACATAGTGATGCAAGTAAGCAAGAACGTGAATATGCGATTCGAACATTTAAAAATCATGATGTTACTTATCTACTAACAACTGATGTGGCTAGTAGAGGGATGGATATCTCAGAAGTTCCTTACGTCATTCATTATAACCGCGTCCAAGGCAGCAGAACGTATATTCATAGATCTGGACGTACGGGTCGAATGAACCGAGAAGGTATTGTTATCTCGTTATTAAACCAACAAGAAGCGATTGATTTAGCAGCTATCTTAAAAGAAGAGAATATTCCATTAACAGAGAAAGTATTAAAAAACAGAATATTAATTGAACCAACTCGAGCAAAAGGGACGAAAAACCAAGAGAAACAAGGTCAAAATAGAAGAAAACGCACTTAAATTAACAAATTTACATAAACTTTACATTCATTTAGCTCTAAATTTACAATCAAGAGGTATAATCAGGGTAGGATAAGATTAAGTGGCTTTGTAGTGGGAGGATAATATGCGTATAGCAATCGTAACAGAAACTTTTGTCCCAGCGACGGATGGTATTTGCACTCGCTTGGCAAACTTTGTTGTTCAATTAAAAGAAATTGGTCATGAAGTTATTGTTATTTCACCGGATCTTGGTATAAGCGACTATAAAGGAGTACCAGTTTACGGGCTTGAAACAGTGACATTTCCATTATATGGATCGCGTCCATGGGGTTTACCTTCTCGAAAGGTAAAGTCTATTTTCAAGAAATTTAAGCCAGATGTGGTACATGCTGTGAATCCAATCTCATTGGCTTCATCGGCTGTTCACTATGCAAATAAGTTAAATATCCCTTTAATAACGTCATACCATACTCATTTACCGAATTACTTAGACCATTATAATATGAGTTTATTTAAACCAGTTCTATGGGATTATATTCGTTTTTGGCATACAAAGTCTGACGTTAATATTACAGTCTCACAAAGCTTAATGGATGAACTGAATGATGAGATGATTCCCACTCATGGTGTCTTACCTCGAGGAATTGATATTGAAGGGCGTCATCCAGAATATTTTGATCAAGAATTATATAATGAATTAACGGACAATAATCCAAATAATAAATTATTAGTCTACGTTGGAAGATTGGCTCCAGAGAAGGATATCGATCATTTACGTGCAATCTTTGATGAGCGAGATGATTTATGTCTAGCCATTGTCGGAGATGGGCCAGACAGAGAACGCTTAGAAGAAGTCTTTGCTGGAACGAAGACGCACTTTTTAGGCTTTAAGCATGGTGAAGATTTGTCTAAAGCCTTTGCGACAGGAGATGCTTTTGTCTTCCCATCAACATCAGAGACCTTTGGTTTAGTAATCTCGGAAGCGATGGCGTCAGGCATACCTGTCATTGCCGCTGAAAGCGAACCAACCGTTGAACAAATTACGGATAAGGAGACAGGCTTAATCTATGAATCTGGTAATACTGAAAGTTTAATGAAGGCAATTAATAGTGTGGATAATCCATTATTAATGCAAAAACTTTCACTTAAAGGGCGTTCGGAAGCGCTAAAATATACTTGGGATAATGCGACGCTAGAGTTATTAGATTTTTATTCGCAAACGATCGAAGCGCATCAATACAAATACGACGGTATTCGTAAACAAGCTTAAGTCTGTTTAGAAAATGAATGTATTTTTTAGAATATTAACTGCCAATTAGCGGTTAATGGTTCTTTGTCAAATAGTGTTGGTGAATATTTAAGGCGATAGATTTAGTTCTATCGTCTTTTTTTTATGTAAGTATATTAGTCATCTGTTGGATTAGAGTATATTCGTCTATAGAGCCGCTTCGTCACAAAAATACAATGGGCGTACAGGTTCAGCATTAAGTTGTTGAAGCTGGGTTGAGATTAAAATACGACACCTTAAGTGACCGTAATTGCGATAACCATAGCCAGATCGTTTGATCATCTTGATTTTGTTTACGGTGCCTTCCACAACCCCATTCGAGAGTGTATAAGTTAAACTGTTTTCAATATCTAACGCGTAGGAAGTTAATGTTCGAAAAGCTGTTCTCA
>NZ_JBHSHQ010000019.1:0-15623 GCF_042652985.1 Ruoffia tabacinasalis
ATATCTTAAAGGTACCCCTAACTGTCTTAAGACACAAAGGGAAAAGTCGAGAGCCTCAAGAAACGCGAGGGAAGTTTAATATCGGCACTCCATCTCAAAACGCCCCAAATCTGTGAAGAATCGAAAAGAGTTCGGGCATTGGGAACTCGACACAGTTGTTTCTTCTCGAGGTAAGAGTAAAGGTTGTTTTGCGAGCTTTGCAGAACGAAAAAGCCGTATATATATTGCTTTACCCATGCCAAATCGCACTAAAGTTGCTATGCAAACTGCGATTGAAGATTTGAGAGAAAACTTACCTAAGGAAGCTTTAAAGTCCTTTACCTCAGATCGAGGAAAAGAATTTGCTTGTTATCCTGAGGTCGAAGCAGCAGGGATTGATTTTTATTTTGCCGATGCTTATAGTGCCTGGCAAAGAGGAACCAATGAGAACTCTAATGGTTTACTACGTGAGTTCTTTCCTAAGAAAACAGACCTCGCTAAAGTGACGCACCAAGAACTCTTCCAAGCTTTGTGGTTAATGAATAATCGACCTAGGAAATGCTTAGATTACCAAACACCCTTGGAAGTATTTTTACACGAACTCTTATTAATTGAGTAAATAAAAAATTGTCGCAATAATTATTGCAATTCAACACATATTTAAAATTCACTTTTTCCTTTATTAATGTTTCTGTAACAATATTCAATATATCCAATGCATTTTTTAAAGTACAAGATACATGGATTTTCCACCCTTGATCAGGTATTTTATTGCCTGAAAAATTACAATTAATAAAAATATCTTTCTCATAGAAATTCCATTGATAATCTAGTATTTTATCTACAGATTTAGATAGTATATCTTTATTATTATATTTACTTGCTAAGGTCTCATTGTAAATGCTTTTAGTTCTAGACATATAATTTCCTGCTTTCAATTTTTATTCGTTCTTATAGCTCCTTGATTTATTGAAACAGTTAATAATAGATAAAAAGTTATCCTACATTTTTTGTAGGAGAACTTTTTATCTTTTGATTGTCATCATTAACCAGTAATGATAATTATATCTCCACAATTATTACTATTACTACTGCTCATGGGTGAAACATTATTATCTAAATCCAGTTTTTGCAATTCTAATACCTGTTCCATGGTTCTCACCTCCTCGTATTAATTTGTTACAAGCTAATTGGAGTTAGTTTGATACAATTTTATTATTCTGCACTTTCTTCTTCAGTTGATTCTTCTTCTGAAGTTTCAGCTGCTGAATCTTCTTCTGTTGCTGAATCTTCTGATTCAGTAGATGCTTCGTCTTCTAATTCTTCTTGTTCATAGTATGCTAAGTTAGTTAACTCATCATTTTCAGTTTGAACTTCAACCGCAGCAATTTCTCCAACTTCAACGTCTTCATTCTCAACAACTGACCATAAGAATGCTTCAGTGTAACGTTCAGGGAATAGTGATGTTGTTACCACTTCTGGTTGGCCAAATGTATCAGTAAATGCGGCTAAGTCACCTTCGTTAAATAATGTTTGTAAATCTTCAACAATTGTTTCTAAGCGTTCGAACATTTTTGCTGTCTTGTATTGGTATTCAACGTTTGTTAATTCTGGTCCATCTTCTTCAGAATTCACATATGTTTGGAAACGAACAACTTGTACGATGTCATCTTCAATTGAAACGTATCTAAAGATTTCACCATTATCTGTTTCAGATACCGATGTTGGATCGTCACCCATAATTTCTACCACTTCATCAAACGTTAAATTCACTTCGTCATTCATCGAACGTTCTTTCGCAGTATCTAATACTTCTTGATAACCAGCTTCTAAGTCAGCTCTTTCTAATACTAAGTTTGGATCCCATTCTTCAGTTGGTTTGATGAATTCTGTGATTTCAGCTTCAGTGTAAGGGTTGTCTGCACTTGGTGTTAAATCTTCTTCACCTTCAGTTGCTTCTGTGTCTTCTGTAGACTCTTCTGAAGTTTCCTCAGTTGATTCAGTTTCTTCAGTTTCTTCAGAAGATTCAGTAGATTCTTCTGTCTCTTCTGTTGCTACCTCTTCAGTTTCTTCACTTGTCTCAGTAGTCTCACTTGCAAAGATTGTTGCTGGGACTAATGATAATACTAAACCTGCACTTAATGTCCCTAAAATTAATTTCTTCAATTGTTTTTTCATAATTAATCCTCCTTATAATCATAAATAAAAAGAAATAAAATATTTATGTTGTATACATCATAATCATTATTATTTTTTTTTCAAATGATATACCTCGAACAAAAAACCTTATAAGATATTGATATAAGCGCTTTAATATATTTTCAATAAACTATTCATATTCGTAACTTTATTGACACAATGCGGAATGTTGCTTTTAATTAATTTCAATATTTTTATAACCGTCTATATTTATTAGTATATACACCTATTATTGTATAATATTTTGCATAAATCTTTTATATGCACTTTTCTTTTTTTGAAGATTATGTCATATTTTTTCGGAAGAATTCTTCAGAAAATGAATGAATATTACAAAAACAGCACTCTTAAAAAAATAAGTGCTGTTTTATCATATTATCTAATTTCTAAACCTTCTATATCTTTCAGAGCATCTGTAATGTTAGCCATTACTTTTTCGATATCTTCGTCTTTCAATGTTTCATTCGGGTTTTGGAAAGTCATATGATAAGCCAATGATTGCTTACCTTCTGGAATGTTCTCTCCAACATAACGGTCAAATAGCTCAATTGAAACTAAGTACTGCCCTCCATTTTCTGCGATCGTTGAATTTAATTCATGATGCAGTAACGTATCATCAACTAATAAAGCTAAGTCACGTGACGTTGATGGGTATTTAGCAATTGGAGTTTGAACTAAATCAGCTGTTTGATAAGCAACTAATTTATCTAATTCAATCTCAGCGAAGAATGTTGCTTGATTTAAGTCAAATTCTTCCGCCACTAATGGATGAATTTGTCCCATAAATCCAATATCTTCACCCGCTAATGAAACGATCGCTGTTCGACCTGGATGCATCACATCAATCTCTGATGTCGGTTTAAATTCAATTTCTGAAGCAACTCGTAAGCTTTCAAAGTATGTTTCTAACATACCTTTTAGTACGTAGAAGTCATAATTCTTTTTACTTTCATACCATTGAGATCCTTTATATTCACCAGAAAGTAGAATCGCTAAGCGTTCTTCTTCTTTAGGTTGAACATGTGTACCTTGTCCAAAGAAGACACGTCCTGCTTCATAGAAAGCTAAATCTTTATTTTGACGTGCTTGGTTATATTGTGCAATTTCCATTAAAGCTGGGAACATGCTTTGTCTTAGAACCGTACGTTCTTCACTCATTGGCAATTCTAACTCTACTAAAGAATGCGCGTCTGATTTTATTAAACTTGCATGTTCTTTAGATGTTAAGACATACGTAATGGCTTGGTTTAAGCCTAAGCCTTCAGCTACGGTACGTGTTTTACGAATTAATTGTTGTTTTTGAGTTAAACGCCCTGGTTGACTCGGTGTTGTCGGTAATGTTGTTGGAATATTATCATAACCATAGATACGAGCAATTTCTTCCAAGATATCCGCTTCAATTGAAATATCCCAACGTCTTGCTGGAACATCTACAATAAACGCTTCTTCATTAAACTCAACTTCAAAGCCTAAACGAGCAATAATTTTCATGATGTCGTCTTTCGTTAAAGAAATACCTAATTTCTTCTCTGGAGAGTTATTGTGAACGCTAATTTGAACATTGTCCGTATTGAGTTGGTTAAACTCTTTAACACCATTTGCGATTTGTCCACCTGATAATTGAGCCATTAATAATGCAGCTTGTTCGCCTGACTCATTTAATTTACTTACGTTGATTCCTTTTTCAAAGCGAGCACTTGATTCAGATCGTAACGCAAATTTCTTCGATGTTGAACGAACACGTTGTGAGTCAAATACTGCTGTCTCTAATAAGACATTCTTAGTGTTGTTCGTCACTTCCGTATCTAAACCACCCATAACACCAGCCAGAGCAATAGGTTGATCTCCTGAAGCAATGACTGTATCCGTTGGTTCCAATGTTCTTTCAACACCATCAAGAGTTGTTAATGTATCTCCATCAGCAGCTGATTTTACTTTAATTGTTTTTGACTCTAATTGATCAAAATCAAACGCATGCATGGGTTGTCCATATAATAATAAGAAGTAATTTGTTGTATCAACAATATTATTTACCGGACGAATTCCAGCTTTCATTAAACGGAGTTGTACCCATAGTGGGCTCGCTTTTACTTCAACATCCTCAATTAAACGGATTTGGTACGCATTTGATAATTCTGGACTTTCAACTTCAATTTGAACTTGTCCCAATTTAGAATCTATTGCAAAGTCTTGCTCTTCAATTAAATTAAATTGAGGTTTTTGATCGTAAATCGCTCCCACTTCGTAAGCTGTTCCATACATACTTAATGCATCAGCACGGTTAGGTGTAATATCTAATTCAATGACATCGTCATCTAATTTCATATATGACACAATGTCTTCGCCTACTGGTGCATCTTCAGGTAAGACAAAGATTCCTTTGGCATATTCTTTAGCTACAACACTGTCACTAAAGCCAAGCTCTTGTAAGGAACAAATCATACCATTTGAGTCTACACCGCGTAATGTACTTTCTAATATTTCCATTCCGCCAGGTAAGACTGCACCTGGTAAGGCAACAATCACTTTTTGACCTTGTTTAATGTTTGGAGCTCCACAGACGATTTGACTTAAATCACTGCTACCTACATTAACCTGTGCCACATTTAAGTGATCACTATCTTGATGTGGCGCAAGTTCTACAACCTCACCGACAACAATATTATTTAAATCTTTACCAATATTTTCAACGGATTCAACTTCAATTCCTGTTCTTGACATACGTTCAGCTAATTCTAAGCCTGTAATATCTGATAGGTCTAGGAAGTCACTTAACCATTCGAGTGAAATTAACATATTAATTTTGACCTCCTTTAAATTGTTTTAAAAATCTTAAATCATTTTGATAGAAATGACGAATATCGTCGATGTTATATTTAAGCATTGCGACACGTTCAATTCCTAAACCAAACGCAAAACCGCTATATTTCTCAACATCAATCCCAGACATTTCTAGAACGCGCGGGTGAACAATTCCAGCACCTAAAATTTCAATCCAGCCTGTTTGTTTACATACCGAACAACCTTCTCCACCACACTTAAAGCAGCTCACATCAACCTCTACTGAGGGTTCTGTAAACGGGAAGAAGCTTGGACGAAGACGAATTTCACGTTCTTCACCAAATAATCTTTGAACTAATAGTAATAATGTCCCTTTTAAATCAGCCAAAGTGATATCTTCAGCAATCACTAAGCCTTCCACTTGTTGGAATTGGTGTGAATGCGTTGCATCGTCACTATCGCGACGGAATACTTTACCTGGACTGATCATTTTTAATGGTCCATCTTCTTCAAAATTATGGACTTCCATCGTACGTGCTTGTACCGGTGACGTATGTGTACGTAATAGGACTTCATCATCTACATAGAAAGTATCTTGCATATCACGTGCTGGATGGTTCTTAGGTAAGTTCATACGCTCAAAGTTATAAGAGTCTAATTCCACTTCTGGACCTTCGACAACTTGATAACCCATCCCTAAAAAGAAATCTTCAATTTCTTCTAATGTTTGAGTTAAGATATGACGTGTGCCGTATGGTTGAGCGTAACCTGGTAATGTCACATCAATGGTTTCATTCGCTAATTGTTGTTCTAACTCTTTCGCTTTAATGAATTCCGTTTGTTTCTCAAAGGCTTCATTGAAGATTGTATGGAAATTTTGAATCGCTTTACCTAATTCTGGCTTTTCTTCGTTAGATAAATGACGCATTTCTTTCGTATATTGAGTTAATTCACCTTTTTTACCAGTAAATTTTACTCGAATTGATTGAAGTTCATTTGTTGAGTCACTCGCTTGAATTTCTTTAGCAGCATCTTGTGCTAAAGCTTCAATTGATGACTTTAATTGTTCAATAGTTGATGTCATGTTTTTCTCCTTTTTTAAATAAATACATAAAAAAGCACGCCCCAAAAAAGGGACGCGCTACCGTGGTACCACCCTAATTCTTAGTTAAAGAATAATTAACTAAGCTCTTACGCCGGTAACCTAGGCTTTAGGTATCTTTTTCAAATTCTAATAAGAATTCTTTACAGATCCACTCCGAAATTGAACGTAAGAAACCGGCTTATGTTATTTAGTTTCAGTCAATGCTAAATATCCCTGTCGATGGCGGTTCTTACTAGTTTCTTCTATGTGTTTAATAATTCATTATCTTATTATAGTAACTCTTTATATTAAAGTCAAACTGATTAATTCATTTGATTTGGCTTGTATGCTACGTCCATGGCTTTGACAGTATGACGATAAATGAAGCTAAATGCTCCGGTCGTTAATTCTGCAATACAACTTTGTTTATCCATTAAAGTAACAATCCAACTTTCAGCATATTTAGGCACGTCGCGTGTTGCTCCAGCCATATGCTTCAATATAATGTCGCATTCTAACTCAGATAACTCTGTAAGTTTTTTTGCGTTTTCTAATGCAATACGTGGATGTTCGAAATTATGACCTTTTCCTCCTACTTCATGCTTTGTTTCGCAATCGTAGAAAAATAAATCATGCAATAGTCCAGCTCTAGCAATAGCTTTTGTATTCAATTTTAGTCGTTTAGCCCAACGGTAACTACGGTAAGAAACCGATAATGAGTGTAATAAGCGGTTAGTTACTTGGTGATGCTTGTACATTTCTAATTTTTGAACCAACTCGTGATCTAATAAATCCTCAACGAGAGCTAAATATTCCGGATCTTTTTGCCATTTTAAAGTCAAATATATTCCTCCAAATATTGTGATTGCATTTATTATACAACAATAATTCAAATAAAGTATGAAGATAATATTAATATTACATAAAGTTCATGAAACATAACTGTAATAATTACATTTTAATATAATGGAATAATAAAATTCCAGTCGCTACACCTACATTTAACGACTCTGCATTGCCTAGCATGGGAATGAAGATTAATTGATCACTGATTGCTTGAATTTCTTCACTTACACCTTGCCCCTCATTACCTACTACAATCGCTACAGGCATTGTTTGATCTGTCTCTTTATAAGAGATGGCCTCTTTATTTAAGGCAGTAGTTAATACTTGTACTCCTATAGCTTTTAATTCTTCAATCGCTTGAGGTAAAGGCATTACAATGACAGGTAAATGCCATAAAGAACCTTGGGTTGAACGGACGACTTTCTCATTATAGATATCTACAGATCCTTCTCCGATAATTATCGCATCATAACCTGCCGCATCTGCGGTACGAATCATTGTTCCTAAATTACCAGGATCTTGCACCTTATCTACCAGTAAATAGCGTGTCCCTTTGACCAATTCAGATTGCTTTTCTGTCGCTTCGACTTCAGCAAAAACGCCTTGTGGTGTTTGAGTAGCGGATAGCTCTTTTGCGATATCACCATCAATGACTGTGATGGGTGTGTCTTCTGAGAGGTTTAATGCCTGACTATTCTGTTGATAATAGTCTTCTGTCATAATCCACTGCTTTACTGGAACTTTCCATTCAATTGCTTCTAATGCTAAATGGGTACCTTCAATCAAGAAACTTTGGCTTTTCTTACGCCCTTTGCTCGTAAGTAACTTCTTCCAAGCTTTAACTTGTGCGTTTTGCTTCGAGCGGATAATTTCTTTCTCTAACATATTAACGTGTTAACTCATAGATTGCTTCAGCGTAAATGGCCGTCGCTCTGAATAAATCTTCTAAAGCAATAAATTCATTTGCTTGGTGCATTGTATCTATTGAATCTGGGAATAAGGCACCATATGCAACACCTCTAGGCATTAAGCGAGCGTAAGTTCCTCCACCAATCGTTTGTTCAACGCCTTTTTCACCAGTTTGTCTCTCATAAACATCTAGTAATGTTTTCACTAATGGATCATCACTTGGGACATAATGAGGTTCTTTCGAATCTGACATTGTCACCGTCGCATCATAGTCTAATAGATGCGTATTAATTTGTTCTTGAATCGTTTCTGGGTTTGTTCCTTTTGGATAACGGAAGTTCGCATCAATGGTAGCACCTTGTGCTTCATCAAAATCAATGATACCAACATTCATTGACACATCGCCCATGACTTCATGCGTGTAATTCACACCGATGTTACTTCCATCGAAACCTTCAAATAATTCACGCGCTAATAATTGAATAGTATCTTGAGCACCTTTTGAATCAAAAGCATAGTTTTCTAAGAACTTCGCTAAATGAGTTCCGGCATTTACACCTTTTTCTGGTGTTGAACCGTGGGCTGCTTTACCTACTAAGTTTAATGTTAATTGATCTCCTTCAACACTGCTGTCTCCAGATAAAGCATCATACGCAGCAATAAACTCTTGGAACGCTTTAGCTATGTCAGCTGCATCATTTGTTTGAATAATTGCTGTAGCATCTTGTGGTACCATATTTGCACGTAACCCAGCAGTTAATTTAACTAAATGGTTGGCTGCTTCGAGTGTTTCACCTAATTTTAGATCGAAGATGGCTGATACATTTCCTTTTTCACCATTAATAATTGGGAAAGTCGCATCTGGTGAAAAGCCTAAATCTGGCATTGGTGCATGTTGGAAGTAATAATCCATACATTGCCATCCACTTTCTTCATCTGTTCCAACAATTAAGTGAATGCGTTTATTGAATTTGACACCAAGTTCACGTAATAATTTTACTGCAAAGTAAGCTGCCACAGTTGGTCCTTTATCATCACTTGAACCACGAGCGTAAATACGATTATTAATAATTTCTGGTTTAAATGGATCCGTATCCCAACCAGTACCTACAGGCACAACATCAACGTGTCCTAGAACACCTAAGAGCTCGTCTCCTTCGCCCACTTTCACGTGACCAGCCCATGGTCCAAATTGTTCAGTTTCAAAGCCGTCTTCCTTTGCCATCGCAAGAAACTCTTCTAAAGCACGTTTTGGACCAGGTCCCACAGGTGCTTCTTCTGTTGCTAAGTCATCTTCTCTGACTGATTCTACTTCCAGAATTCGAAATAGGTCTTTGAGTAAGACGTCTTGACGTGATTCTACTTCTTGTAACCAATTTATATTTTTCATTATTGATAATGCTCCTTCACTAATTTCATTATTACTATTCTATCACTAATCTCTTGTTGCAAAAAGTTAAATAACTTATTCACAATGAATATTTTATTCATTCCATAATAAAAAGGTTAATGAATGTCAGAATTGTGTTTAAACATACAATTCCTTATTCATTAACCTTTAAATAACTATTCTAAGCCGTATGGAACTAATAGATTCATCTCAGCTTCTGTTAATTCTCGGTAATCACCAAGAGCTAACTCTGGATCAATCTTTAGAGGTCCCATTGAAATACGGTGCAATTGGATAACTTCCTTGCCAACTGCTTCAAACATTCGTTTTACTTGATGGAATTTACCTTCAGTAATCTCCACATGTATTAATGTTTGAGAAATTTCAGCATGCACTTCCAGTATTTCTAAATTCGCTGATTGAGTAATAAAATCACCCAAATCAAGTCCTTTGTCAAACTTTTGAATATCCTCTTCCGTCACAACTCCTTCAATTAAAGCTTCATAACGCTTCTTCACTTTCTTCTTGGGTGAAAGTAATTGATGTGCTAATTGTCCGTTATTGGTCAAAAGAAGTAGACCAGTTGTATCTATATCTAATCTTCCTACTGGAAAGAGTTGCGCATGACCAAAGTCTAATTCAACCCAATCAATCACCGTTTCATATTCTCTATCTTCTGTCGCACTAATAATCCCATCTGGTTTATTTAACATGACGTAGTAATATTCTTGATATAAAACAGGCTCGTTCATGTATTGAATTATATCTGTTTCAGGATCCACATTGTGTCCCACTTTTTTGATTACTTTATCATTTACAGTTATTGATCCACTCACAATAATTTTTTTAACATCTTTTCGTGAGCCATATCCTGCATGACTTAATAATTTGTCTAACCGCATTACATTAACCTCATTTTATCTTGAATATCTTTAAATCGATTACCAATTAAGACTGATAACATGTTCGTAATACCTAGAATACTTCCGTAAACGAGTACTGCCATAATGATGACAATGACGATTTTAAGGAAAGTTAATCCACGTCCAACAGGACCGAACAGAAGGTTTAATGATTGATTCCACATAGCGGCTGAAACTGTCATTAATGCTGAAGCAATGAGTATCTTAATAATACTGCTATTCAATCTACGGTAATTAAAGTCTAATTCACGACTCAACTTGATCCACATCAATACTGTTGAAACTAAGAAACCAATAGCTGTTGAAACTAAGGCACCATGTGCTTCAAATAAAGCAACAAATGGGAATTGTAATAATGCTTTAACTACAAGTCCAATTAATAGGAAACGTACAGCTAAGCGACGGTAATTCATCGATTGTAAGATTGTTGAGAACACCGTGTAAGCCCCTAGTACGATACTAGAAATTGAGGCTGTAATTAAAAGCCCAGGTCCTGCTTCTGATCCATTTGGATAGAATAAATAATAGATATTATTAGCAATGGATGCCATTCCTAATGCTGCTGGAATCATAACGATACTGAATAATACCGTAATATGTTCAACTAATTCACTCGTACCTGCAATGTTTCTCTGTGCAAATTTCTTCGAAATAACGGGTACTAATGAAGAAGCTAAGGCAACTGCTAATGAAATAATAATCATCACAAGTTTATCCACATCTAAACTTAGAACCCCATAGAGTTCTTCAATCTCAGTGAATAATAAGGCTGACGTTGATTCTAGTATTTGTCCGAAAGTATATGTATCAATTAACTGAGCGATAATAATTCCTGATCCTAATAAGATAAATGGAATACTATCGACAACCATAATTTTGATACTTTCTTTAAAGTCTAAGTTCACATTGTTTGCTGATTTAGCAATTAAACGTTTAGCCACTGGTAAGCGTCTAATATATTCAAATATTAGATATAGCAGTGCGCCTAAAGCTCCAATGAAGGCAGCAAATGTTGAGTGAACTACAGCATGTGTTACTTCACCGCTATAAATCATCATAATCGCATAGGTAGCTGCTAATAAGTAACCAACACGGGCAAATTGTTCAATAATCTGAGAAATTGCGGTTGGTTTCATGTCATTAAATCCTTGGAAATAACCACGGAGTAAGCTCATAGCTGGCAGTATTAATAGTGCCGGTGATAGTGAACGAATAACCATCGTTGCTCCTTCAACATTGGTTGTTGAAGTATTTTCTGCTAATATTGGCGCGATTAAAAATAACAATCCGCCTGATAGCACTCCAGTTAACAACATAATAATAATACTGTTTTTGAAGAGCTTATCGGCTGTTTTATACTCTTTTAAAGAATGATAATAAGCCATTTGCTTCGCAATTGAACTTGGGAAACCAGCCGTCGCTATCGCAAGCATTAATGAATACGGCTTGTAACCCGCACTATAAAGTACGTTGGCTTGCGTATATTCTGCTCCTAACCATGTTGCCCATGGAATAACATATAGCGCTCCAATGACACGAGAGAGAACATTACCAATGGTTAACCAAGAAGCACCACTTGTAATCCCTGACTTCTCGTCTTCTTCATCCGATTCCTCTTCGAGTCGTTCCTCAATGACCGTATCATTTTGAGAGTAATACTCATTTAATACTTGATCCGTGAGAATGGGATTTTCAATAATGTCTGTATCTTGGCTAATCTTTTCACTTAATTGATCTAATTCTTCGTCAGTGAGGTCTTTATCTTTGAATTGTTCATCGATATCAGGTTCAGAGTCAGATTCACTGTTTACTTTCTCTTCTTCATCAAAGTTCGAATCAGTGGTTTCATCTTCAAATTCAGAATTTGTTTCTAATTGAGACTCGTCCTCACCCAATTCAGTGATACTTATCGCATCATCTTCACCGAGATTCTCTAAGTCTTCTTCAGATTCATCATCTTCTGGTTGATAGCTAGCTTCAATACCACTTTCTGCCGGATAAACTTCTTGATCTTCGTCATCAACTAATTCAGTATCAATTGATTCTTTCTCATCTAAGTCGTCGTAATCAGGTGTTAGTTCCTCTTCTGTAGCTAATTCCTCAGTATAATTATCTTGATTTAACCAATCGGTTTGATTCACTGACTCCTCGAATTCCAGATTATCTTTCGCATCTTGTTCTGCTTCTTCCAGTTCTTCGTCCGATTTATTTGATTCATCGGATGAAGATAATATATTTTTCACTGAACTGAAAAGTCCTGTATTGCTTTTTTCTGGTTCTTCAACTTCCAAATTCTCAGTTTCAATTGAATCCGATCTATCCATAACTTTAACGTCTGAACGGTCTTCTTTCTGACGAGAGAAAAGATTTTTAAATACAGAATCTTTCTTTTCTTTCTCGTCTGATAACCTTTTCTCACTTTCTTGGAATTGATTGTAATCTGTAATATCTTCCAATTCTGTTAAATCATAACGTTCTTCGTACGTTGGTTTAAAAACATCACCAAAAATTTTCTTTCGCTCTTTTGACTTTTGCTTTTCTTCTTGTTCCTTTTGCTTTTTCAGCATTTCTTGCTCTCTATTTCGTTCGCGCAAGGACTTATATCGAAATTCATTCACAGTCGGTGTGCTAGATGATGTTTCAACTTCGGATGCCCTTGCTTCATCTAAGTTTTCATCTCTTTCGGGTCGATCCAGATTCTCTAATTCTTCCTTAGACATCTCAGACTGAGCAAAATAATCCCCATCTATTGGCTGACGATTCGGCCGGCGAAGGATATTTTTTTCTTCTTCAGTAAACTCTATTGTCTGAAATTCGTCTCTATTATAAGGTTGTTGATTAGATAAATCATTCGAGTTATCTTGATCATTGTGCTGTTTACTCAAAGCACTTCCTCCTTTAAACTAGTTTGCTACTATGTTCACCAAACGATTCGGTACAACAATTACTTTACGGATTGTTTTCCCTTTTACGGCTTCTTGTACAGACTCTTGACTTAAAGCTAATTCTTCAACTACTTCTTTATCTAGATCAACATCAATATCCAATCTTGTAACTAATTTACCCATCACTTGGATAACAATTTCTACTTGGTCATCCACAGTTAATTCTTCAACAAACGTTGGCCATGCTTCTTCTGAAATACTTTCAGTGTGACCTAATTTTTCCCAAATCTCTTCTGCTAAGTGAGGAGCGATTGGGGCAAGTAATTTCACAAAGCCTTCAACAAATTGAATTGGTAAAACATCTACATCTTTTGCTTCATTTAAAAATATCATCATTTGTGAGATAGCAGTATTGAAGTGTAATTGCTCATAATCTTCCGTCACCTTTTTAACTGTTTGGTGATAAACTTTTTCTAACTCTTTACTATCTGACTCTTTGACACTATCTGCCAATGCGAGAGTATCTTCATTGATTAGTAAACGCCATACACGATCTAAGAATCGACGGCTACCTTCTAATCCATTCTCACTCCATGCGATTGACGCATCTAATGGTCCCATAAACATTTCGTAAACACGTAACGTATCTGCACCATATTCATTCACTACATCATCTGGGTTAACAACGTTACCTTTTGATTTAGACATTTTTTCATTATTCTCACCTAGGATCATTCCTTGGTTAAATAATTTTTGGAATGGTTCCTTAGTTGGAACGACACCAATATCATAAAGGAATTTATGCCAGAAGCGAGCGTATAGTAAATGAAGTACCGCATGCTCAGCTCCACCAATATATAAGTCAACATTGCCCCATTTTTCTAAGGCTTCTTGAGAAACCAATGCGTCTTCATTGTGAGGATCCATAAAGCGTAGGAAGTACCATGAACTACCTGCCCATTGTGGCATTGTATTTGTTTCACGACGTCCTTTCATTCCTGTTTCTGGATCTGTGACGTTTACCCACTCTTCAATGTTTGCTAATGGTGATTCTCCAGTTCCACTTGGTTGAATTTTGTCCGTTACTGGTAAAGTAACTGGCAGTTGGTCTTCTGGAACAGCTGTTGTTGTCCCATCTTCCCAATGGATCACTGGAATCGGCTCTCCCCAATAACGTTGACGAGAGAATACCCAATCGCGTAAACGGTAATTAATTTGACGTTCACCGAAATCATTCTCTTCTAACCAAGTATTCATTTTTTGAATTGCATCTTCTACGTTTAGGCCATTTAAGAATTCAGAGTTAATGTGTGGACCTTCACCATAATATGGCACTTCTTTTTCTGGTCCTTCAATCACTGGTACAATAGGTAAATCATATTTAGTTGCGAATGCAAAGTCACGTTCATCATGTGCTGCTGAACCCATAACCGCACCCGTACCATAGGAAGCAATCACGTAATCAGCAATCCAAATTGGAATTTCTTGTTTTGTTGCTGGGTTAATCACATATGACCCAGTAAATACACCTGTTTTATCTTTATTTAATGATGTACGTTCTAATTCACTCTTAGTTTCAACTTCACTAATATAAGCACGGACTGCTTGTTCTTGCTCTGGAGTCATTAACTCGTTCACAATATCCAACTCCGGTGCTAATACGACATAAGATGTTCCGAATAATGTATCAGGTCGTGTCGTATAAGACTCAATGACTTTATCAGATCCAGCCACTTGGAACTTAATCATGGCTCCTTCAGATTTACCAACCCAGTGTTTTTGCATTTCTTTCACACTGTCTGGCCAATTTACTTCTTCTAGATCTTCAATTAATCTTTCAGCATATTCAGTAATTTTAAGAACCCATTGTTTCATTGGGCGTCTGTACACAGGATGTCCCCCACGCTCAGAAACACCATCAATAACTTCTTCATTCGCTAATACGGTTCCTAATGCCGGACACCAGTTAACCATCACATCATCTTGATAAGCTAAACCTTTTTCGAATAATTTAGTAAAAATCCATTGTGTCCACTTATAGTAATTTGGATCCGTTGTATTAATCTCGCGGTCCCAATCGTAACTAAAGCCAAGTGATTTGATTTGACGTTTAAATGTTTGGATATTGTGTTCAGTAAAATCAGCTGGATTATTTCCAGTATCTAAGGCATATTGCTCTGCTGGCAGTCCAAATGCATCCCATCCCATTGGATGTAAGACATCAAAACCTTGAGCACGCTTCATACGAGCAATCACATCAGTCGCTGTATACCCTTCTGGATGTCCAACATGTAAGCCTTGTCCTGATGGATATGGGAACATATCTAACGCATAATACTTAGGATGATCGACACCACGATCCTTTGTTTTAAATGTTTCATTCTTATCCCAATATTCTTGCCATTTCTTTTCAATGATACGATGTTGATAACTCATTTTCTTCCTCCAATAATCTATAAATTCTTTTCCATTATACAATATTTACAATAAAAAGTGAAAATTGCACTGTTTTAATCCATTTAAAATAAATTTCTCTCAAAAAAAATAAAAATACCCTGGCGGATTTTATAATGAAGTTAGCCACTTCAAAAAATCCAATTAAATAAAAAACGCCATGTGAATTTCAT
>NZ_JBHSHQ010000020.1:0-2665 GCF_042652985.1 Ruoffia tabacinasalis
CCACGAACCAATTCAGGTTTAGCAGGTAAGAAAATATAATGTTGATATTCAGTTTTGAGTGATCTAAGTAGATTACTTATATAACAGACAATGTGTGGTGATGGTAGCAAGAAGGATACACCTGTTCCCATGCCGAACACAGCAGTTAAGCTTCTTAGCGCCGATGGTAGTTGGACCTTTGGTCCTGTGAGAGTAGGTCGTTGCCATACATTGTATAATTGAGAGCAGAGCCCAAGTGGTTCTGTTCTTTTTTTGTACAGATTTCTCCTTCTATTATATATGATATAAATTTGCAGCTTTTTCAGTCTCATTTAAAGTAGGCCCGACGTACATTTTAATTGATAAATTTGACTTGTTCATGATATAGTTTAATTTAAAGGATAATTATATAATATTTTTTTAAATAAACTTATAAATATGAAGAATACATAATGAATAGAGGTGCGTTTATTGAAAAACTTTATTGTTGTGATCCCTGCTTATAATCCAATGGATGAATTACTAAGTTATGTACAGGACCTTCTAGATAATAACGTTTATGCTGTTGTTGTCATTAACGATGGGTCTGAAGAGAAGTATGCCACATTGTTTGAGGAGATAACTAAATTAAACAGAACGGTGGTCCTAACTCATGAAGTGAATATGGGTAAAGGGATGGGGTTGAAGACAGCTTTTAAATATATTATGGATAATCATAGTAATATTGATAGTGTTGTTACTGCGGACTCTGATGGTCAGCATCTTGTATCGGATGTAGTGAATGTCGGAGAGACGATGGTTAATTCTTCGGCGGATTATATTTTAGGAACGAGAAATTTTACTCAAAGTGGTGTTCCGTTTAGAAGTCGAATTGGCAATTGGTTTACATCTTTAATATTTGCTTTATTCTATCAATATAAAGTTCGTGATACACAAACAGGTTTACGTGCTTTTAAGGAAACACAACTAGGTCAGCTAATAGATGTCTCAGGGAATCGTTTTGAATATGAAATCAACATGTTAATTATGATTGCTAAGAAGAAGTATTCTGTAAAGAGTGTAGAAATAACTACGGTCTATCATGAAGATCATACGTCACATTATTCTACCATTCGTGATTCAGTATTAATTGGCAGGCAAATGATTAAAGGATTATTCATTTCTAAATAGATGGGAGGGAGTAGTTAATGGAATACGGGAAATTTTATTTAATTATCAGAAAGATAGCTCAACTAGTCTTTCCTAAATATAAAGCGCCTCAATTTGAACCGACAGATAAACCAGTTGTTTATGTTTCCCACCATCAAAATATGTTTGGTCCCGTCAATGTATTACTTTGGTATCCTAAGTTTATGCGTGTATGGGGCTTGAGTGTTTTCATTGATCAACAAGCTTGTTATGATCATTACGTTAACTACACATTTACACAGCGGTTTAAGATGCCACCGTTCATTGCGAAACCTCTTGCGTGGGGAGTGTCGTATTTCGTTAGTCGTTTGGCTCAGTCGGCACGTGTGATTCCTGTATATAGAAGATCAAGACAAATTATCCGTACATTGAAGGAATCGGTTGAGACTTTGCAAGCCGGCGCTTCAGTGTTAATCTTTCCAGATATTGATTATGCTTCAGATGATAGTGAGGTAGGTAGAATCTATGAAGGCTTCCTAAACCTAGAAAAATACTATAACCGTAAGACAGGTGAACACATTGACTTCGTTCCTCTATATGCTAAACAAACAACAAAGGAAATTCTCTACGGTCAGACTATTCGATTTGATAAGGATCGTGACTTCATTGATCAACGTGATGAAAAGGCACAAGAGATACAAGAAGAATTGAATCGTTTAGCTAATACAGGAGTGGAAGTTGATGTAGTATAATTACATATGTGAAATGTGCCAGGTTCAGAATACGCGATTGATTAATGATTGTGTGTATGATTTCTGGTATTAGATATAGCTATCACTTAATCCCTACTATATAATACGAATAAATTTAAAATATCTTATTGACACAGCAATCATTTAGATGCTATTATATACAAGTTGTTAAAAGAGCAACCGAATGAATCTATCGTTAGTTAAAATAACTTTCAAAAAGTGTTGACACTGACAGTTGGTTCATGCTATTATAATTAGGTTGTCAATTGAGACAGCACCAACGAATCGAACAACTAACTTTGGTTGAATAAAAGATTCAAAAAAAGGTTGACAGTGTATCGAGTAACATGATACAATATAGACCTTGTCACATGAAGTGACGAGAAAAAAGCGAAACATTTGAGACCAATTAAAATTAATTCAAACAATTAGTTGACAATTGCGTAACAAACATGTTACACTAATAAGGTTGCATCACAACCGCAACGAAAGCTCATTGAAAACTGAACAAAGATAAACACACCAAATGTGTAAGGGGATCTGTTCTACGGAACAGACAACCAAACAATTTCGCTGGACGACCACCAGTTAAAAAAAGGTCAACAAAGCTAGAATAGTAATGAGCAAAAGCTCAAACAATCAATTATGAGAGTTTGATCCTGGCTCAGGACGAACGCTGGCGGCGTGCCTAATACATGCAAGTCGAACGCACTGACAGAGAACTTGTTCTCTTGATGTGAGTGGCGCACGGGTGAGTAACACGTGGGAAACCTACCCTTCAGCGGGGGATAACCATCGGAAACGAT
>NZ_JBHSHQ010000021.1:0-1169 GCF_042652985.1 Ruoffia tabacinasalis
AAATAATTTTTATTTGTTCTTCTCTTTTTCTTAGGAAGACGATAGTCTTCTTCTAACCACAAGGAGACGACGTCTCCCCATTCTTCATCGTACATCATCCCTGATTTTTTCGTACTCTTTTCTCCAGGGAGGATGGCATTATCGGCATACTTTTTAGCAGTACGCCAATTAATATCTAATGTATTAGCAATTTCATTAATTGATTTATCGTGATTATTCCGTAGATTTTTGATAGTATTAATATCGGTCATTGTTAGCATCCTTTTCTACCTCCAAGTTAAGCGTCGTAACTTAAACTTTAGAGGATTATTGGGAGGCTAACAAGGCCTTTTTTTATTGCTAGGCTATGTACTTTTTCGTTGCAATCTTCTGTACTTTTATATTGCCATAAACAAGGAATTAAAGACCCTCACATTAAATTAACACATGGTTTACAAGAAGAATCCTATGGAGATGTTCAACCATTTCGTTCATCGGTTCAATCGACTTCCCTTGACGTGAAGGGGGCCCATCGAAAAGTCCTCACGGTGACGGGCCATCTCGATCATCTGCCTCAAGCCTGTTCTCACTGTGGCTGTCTAAATCAAAGTAGTCACGATATCATTCGAAACGGTACGATGAATTCCGTTGTTTTATTGGGACAATACAACTTTCAACCTGTCTATTTAAAGTTAAAGAAACAACGCTATTTGTGTAAACATTGCCGTCGGACCACAGTGGCCGTCACTCCCTTAACTCGTCGGCATTGTTTTATTTCTAATGCGGTGAAGTATGTCATCATTGAAGAATTAGCTCAGATGCAGTCCATGACCTTAATCGCCCAACACCTGAATGTTTCAACTACGACGGTCATCCGTCAATTAAAAACCTATGGGGACAACCTAAATCCTAAGCCTAGCCGCTTGCCGTCCCACTTGGCGATCGATGAATTTAAATCGGTTAAAAATGTGCCCAGGGCAATGTCGTGTGTGTTAATGGATAACGCGACACATCAAATGGTGGATATCCTTGAAGACCGAACTCAAGGGTATTTAAGGGATTATTTCTTACGGTTCTCACTGGAAGAACGGCGGCAGGTGAAAACCATCACCATGGACATGTATTCCCCTTATCGAGACTTTTTACCGCGGTTATTCCCGAATGCCCATGTCATTATTGACCGCTTCCAT
>NZ_JBHSHQ010000022.1:0-28287 GCF_042652985.1 Ruoffia tabacinasalis
ACTGACAGGTGGTCCCATTTTCAATTGCAATTCCTAAAATTTTGGCCCCTTTTTAAAATACAATATACACTTACCAATAAAACGGTTACATATCAACTCCATAGCCTTTTTTACACAGTTTTATAACACAAAATTCACACATTAGAAAAAGCACCCTAAACTAATAGGATGCTTCGTTTAAAATTCATTTAATATTTTCCCAGCGTTCTTTTAATTTATAAGCGACGCGTTTTGGTTGGCGTTAACGTGTGAATACACCTTTTTTTTCCGTTCACTCGCATCAGGCCTTCAACAGTTTGGAAATCAGCAAAGTTCCAAATTTGCTCACTTTGAACCATGTCATAATCAGCAAACACGCGGTGATACATATCTAAGTACCCATCCTTGTATTGCTCTGTCCCATCACTGATGGAAGTTTTGATTCACCAATGTAATTATCTGTACCGTATTCAGTAAAGATCATTGGTTTATTTAAATCGAGTTCTACCCAAGCATCCATCTCATCACGGAATAGTCGTTCAGCACCTTCAAAGTCTGATTCACCTTTAACATACCAACCGTAATAACGGTTCATACATAGGAAATCAGCATGGTGATAACTTTTACAAGCATCAGGAGTTGAATACATAATTAAAGCAAATATACGTGGACGTTGTTGCGGACCATATTTGTGAGCTGCTTCAAATAATGGTCCGAAATATTCATTCGCTGCTTCTGTTGTTGTGCTTGGCTCATTCAGTAAGCTCCATGCAAAGACACTTGGGTGATTTTTATCACGTAAAATCTGTCATGAATATCTTCAATATGGTTCTTTTGTAATTCATCTAGATTTAGAAGAGCTTCAAAGAAGTCAACGTCTGTACCTTGAGAAGCTGCTAAGAAGTTGACGATACCTTCTAAATTTAATAACTTATAATATGATTATATCAAAACCACGACTTTACTCAGTTATAAAAACTCTTTAACAGATTTATATACTCTATTCTCTTCACTATGAAATATTGAATCTAAACCTTTTTTGTGCTATTATAAATCTTGTCCTTTAATTTAAGGAAAACACGCGATCGTGGCGGAATGGCAGACGCGCTAGCTTGAGGGGCTAGTGTCCTTAAGGATGTGTGGGTTCAAATCCCATCGATCGCATCATAAACTCAGTACATAAAGAAACACGGTGACTTCATTAGAAGCTACCGTGTTTTTTTGTCTTTACTCTTTATTAAAAATTCTCTTTAACCCAATGCGGCTTTTTTGACGATCTAAAGAAATGACTTCGACTTCAATAATATCTCCAACAGAAACGGCATCAGAGGGATGTTTGATGAATTTTTTAGAGAGTTTGGAGATGTGTACTAAACCATCTTGTTTTACTCCAATATCAACGAAAGCACCAAAGTCGACCACGTTACGCACGACTCCTTGCAGTTGCATCCCCTCATCCAAATCTTCCATTGATAAGACGTCCGCACGAAGGACTGGCGCATCTTGCCCGTCACGTACATCTGCTGTTGGATGCATTAACCCATCTAAAATATCTGAGATAGATTCTTCACCTAAGTCGTATTGGGTTGCTAAGTCACTGGCTTTGAGTGATTTTAGTGTTTCAATCGCCTCTTCAGAACCAATATCATTTACGTTAACATTTGCCTGATTTAAAATATCTAAAGCCACTTTATAACTTTCCGGGTGAATACTCGTTTGGTCTAATGGATTTTCCCCGCCTAAGATACGCATGAAACCTACCGCTTGTTCATAAGTTTTAGGCCCTAAACGTTTGACATCTTTAATTTGTTCACGACTTGAGAAGTGACCTATTTCGTCACGAAGTGCAATCACATTCTTAGCTGTGGCTGCAGTCAATCCTGAAACGTGCTCCAATAATTGGATACTAGCAGTATTCAAATCGACTCCAACCTGGTTAACGGTAATGTTCACCACAAAGTCTAATTGTTGTGTTAAATCTTTTTGACTCACATCATGTTGGTATTGACCTACTCCCATAGATTTCGGATCAATCTTAATTAATTCAGCAATCGGATCTTGTAAACGACGAGCAATTGAAACCGCACTACGTTCTTCAACTTGGAAGTCTGGGAACTCTTTACGGGCAATAGCACTCGCGCTATATACCGAAGCACCCGCTTCATTAATCACGATAAATTGCGTGTCCAAGTTATGTTCTTTAATTAGATCTGAAACAAATTGTTCAGACTCACGACTAGCTGTCCCATTACCGATCGCAATGATATCCACATCGTGTTTACGGATAAATTCTAATAACTCACCTTTCGCTGCTTGACGTTTAGTCGCTGATGCAGGTTTATGTGGATAAATAACACCTTTATCTAATACGCGACCCGTTTCGTTAATGATAGCTAATTTACAACCTGTACGATATGCCGGGTCAAAGCCCATGACAACACGTCCTTTTAAAGGTGGTTGTAGTAAGAGGTTACGTAAGTTTTCACCAAATACTTTAATCGCTTGTTGACTGGCCTCTTCCGTTGCTTCACTACGCATCTCACGTTCAATCGCTGGTCCAATGAAGCGTTTATACGCATCTTCAACAGCCAATTGAACTAACTCTTTCTTGTCGTCATTCAGTTCTTTAGGGATGAAACGGTTCGACATATATTTAATAACTGGTTCAGCGTCAACGTGAATTTTCACTGTGATGACGCCTTCTTTTTCTGCACGATTAATTGCAAGCGTACGGTGAGACATCAATGTCGTTAATGATTCGCTAAATTCATAATATTGTTGATACACTTTATTCTCATCTTTGTCTTCATCTTTAAGTGTAGTTACGATGTTAGCATTATAGCGCGTGTATTTACGAATAAATTCACGGTACTGTGCATTATCAGACACTTCTTGAGCTAGGATTTCATGTGCACCTGCTAACGCATCTTGTGCGGTTGGCACTTCATCGTTGATATATTTTTCTGCTTCTGCTTCTGGAGTTGCATCCGTTGCTTCAACTGATAATAACCACTCGGCTAATGGTTCTAGTCCATTTTCCTTCGCTGTCATCGCTTTTGTACGACGACTTTGTTTGAACGGACGGTATATATCTTCAACTTGTTGTAAGGTTGAAGATTTCATAACACTTCGTTCAATCTCATCGGTTAATTTTTCTTGCTCAGCAATTAAGCGAACGACTTCTTCTTTTCGCTCGCCTAATTGTTTCGCATAGGTATATTTTTGTTCGATATCGTGAATTTGTACTTCGTCCAGTGATCCGGTTACTTCTTTACGGTAACGGGCGATAAATGGAATCGTATTCCCTTCACTTAATAAGTTCAGTACCGCTTGGATTTGCTTGGGACTGATTTTTGTTTCTTGGTTAATTTGTTTGATTAAATCTGTTGTATCAATAACTGTTGCCATTAAAAATCTCCTATCTTAATACTACGACATCGTTCACTTCTTCTCGATCAATGCGCAAAGCAATTAAGCTTCCGCCATAGACATTACCACCGTCGATACCCCATTTGCCATCACGTTGCCAAGGCTCGACTGATTCATGCAATGTTTGAACAGGTGTATGGCCGAAGATGATGTTGCGTCCGGTCGTATTTTTTTCATAATGAAACCCTTCTCGAATCCATAAGAAATCATGCAAAGAAGTGTAACGCCAATCTGATTTAGTAAAGTCTACGCCTGCATGGACAATAATATGATTACCAAAAGTTGTGTAATAAACTAAACTTTCCAGCCATTCTATCAGCCACGGTTCTTTCTCAAGGAGTTTCTCCACTACTTCCTCCGGTGCTTGTGCTTCAACGTCTTCGATTTGGATTTGTAGTAATTGAGAAATTGTTGTTGCACCACCATTTTGCTTATAAAGTTTCCATTCTTTTCGTGGTTCAAGTAAGTAATTCAAGAAAAGTTGTTCATGATTGCCTCGTAAAAGGATCGCATTATGCTCTTTTTGTAAAGTTCTTACGGTCTTTAACACAGAGTCCGAATTGGGTCCACGGTCAATATAATCTCCGACTAAGATTAGTTGCTCTTCATCCCGGCGCCAGTGAGATAACATGACCTCTAACGAATGATACATGCCATGGATATCGCCGATTACAAAAGCTTTTTCTTTTGTCATACTAAGTCACCTTCTTCCTACATATAATAGATTATATCATAATTGCCAACGAGTATATAATGAGCTACATATGTTGTGAATATTATTTTAGATGGGTTTTAATCAAAAACACGAACGTTCATCTCTGAATATATACGAATCGTTTGTTTCGGTCTAGGCATTTCAGAAGTCTGTTGTTATACTTACTAGCGTAATAAATATATTTTAGGAGGAAGAAAATGAACGCTTTAAATCGTTTTTTTAAGTTGGAGGAACACAACACAACTGTTTCGACCGAAATTGTTGCGGGAATCACGACTTTCTTAGCGATGTCGTACATTGTATTTGTAAACCCTAGTATCTTAGCATTATCTGGCATGCCTTCTCAGGCAGTGTTTCTAGCGACATTATTTGCATCAGCTATCTCGACATTATTTATTGGGTTATTTGCAAATGTCCCTTATGCACTTGCACCGGGTATGGGTCTGAATGCATTCTTTACATATACAGTTGTCTTTGCTTTAGGCTTTACTTGGCAAGAAGCTTTATCCATGGTATTCATCTGTGGGATAATTAACGTATTAATCACAGTAACTAAAGTTCGTAAGATGTTAATCCTTGCGATCCCAGAATTTTTACAACACGCAATCTCAGCCGGTATCGGAGTATTTATTGGTTACCTTGGTATTAAAAATGCTGGCTTGTTACAGTTCACTTCAGATGCATCAAATATCGTCTCTGTGAATGGTCAAGCGGGCGGGACTGAAATTAACGGTGTCGTTGAATCAGTTGTCACAAGTGGTGGAATTTTACCTGAGTTAGTTGATTTAACTCAACCAACGGTTCTTGTTGTTATTATTGGATTATTCATTACAATTGCTTTAATGATCTTAAATGTTCAAGGTGCAATTTTAATTGGTATTATTGCGACAACTTTATTAGCGATGGTATTTGGCTTAGTTGATCTATCAACGATTGATTTCTCTGAAAATACTTTAGCGGATGCCTTTGTTGAATTTAAAGATACTTTCTTAGTCATCTTTACATCAGCCGGCTTACCTTCCCTATTCTCTGATCTGTCAAAATTACCAGTCGTTATTATGACAATCTTTGCATTCAGTTTGGCGGATGTCTTCGATACAATTGGTACATTCATTGGAACTGGTCGTCGTACAGGAATCTTTACAGATAAAGATATTCAAGAATTAGAAGATTCAACAGGAATTACTTCAAAAATGGACCGCGCATTATTCGCCGATTCAATTGGTACTGTCTTTGGTGCGATGTTTGGTACTTCTAATACAACGACTTTCGTTGAGTCAGCTGCAGGTATCGGAGCTGGAGGTCGCACAGGATTAACTTCAGTTTCAACCGCTATATGCTTTATCTTAGCAGCATTTTTAGCACCAGTTATAAGTATTGTTCCTACAGCAGCAACGGCACCAGCTTTAATTATTGTTGGTATCTTAATGGTTTCAAGTTTTGCTGATATTGAATGGTCTGATTTCTCGGTCGCTGTTCCAGCCTTCTTCACTTCTGTCTTCATGGGACTGGCATATTCAATTTCTAATGGGATTGCAGCAGGTTTCATTACATACGGACTTGTTAAGATTGTTAAAGGCGAAGCGAAAGAGGTTCACCCTATCTTGTGGATTTCAATGGGTCTATTCATCCTAAACTTCATCGTTATGGCGTCATTCTAATTGAATTACCCTTCTATATACTTTACCTCTGTAGAGCATTTAACCGTGCTTTACAGGGGTATTTTGGTTTAAAAAAAATAATCTTGACACACAAAAAACTCCGGACACAGACTTGCTCTGTTCCGGAGTTTAATATTATTACTTTACGTAGTTTTTAAAATTTGTGATTGCGACTAACCATGACGCACCGCCAACAACTCCTAAGATTCCCATTACGATCCTAGACGTATTATATCCCCCACATAAATCCACAATCCCTGCAACTGCTGATGAAACAATCACAATACCTTATTATTGAGCTAATTGACCATAACCATAGGCATTAGAATACTCTTTTGTTGGGAAGAGTGAATCTGTTAGTAATGGTTTTACTTTAGACAATAAATAATGAAAAGATTTAGACATATAAATCTTTTGAGAAATACTGTAACCTACAAGTCCAATAATAGACGAAATAATATCATCAAATAAGTCTTATTAAAATGTGGACCTGATAAATTTTTTAAAACGATCGTTAAAACAAAAATCCCAATTCCTAAAACAATCACTTTATTAATTGCAAAGGCACTGTTACTGATTGCAAATTCTATTGCAACTGATGTTTGGAATATATTGGCTAGAGCGACTGCAGCTGGACCTAGTAACGAAATATTGATTAGAATCGCAATGACGATCCACCAACCGTAGATCATTTTCTCCTTTTTTAATTCATCATACGAGTTTTTTTACAATCATAGCAGAAAATCTCTAATTCAGAACACTTTTTTCATATTTTTTTATTAAAAAGCCATCATTATGGCTTTTATGTAATTTATTTGCTATCAAGTTACATCATTGTTTATTTATAAATTGGTGATATAGGTCTGATATCTATCGGCGCATGATAGATAAAGGTAGCTGCCTGGGACACCTATAATATGCTTAATTTGAAGAATATCGTTAATTTAAATTAGCTGCAACTAATAAGGATTTCTTTTGTAACTAAAGACAAATGGCGTTACCGTTTGGCTTGAGATAGGTCAACTAAAGACAAATGGACTTACCGTTTGGCTTGAGTTAGCCCATCTAAAGACGAATGGAGTTGCCGTTTGGCTTGAGTTAGCCCATCTAAAGACGAATGGAGTTGCCGTTTGGCTTGAGCTAGGTCAACTAAAGACGAATGGACTTATCGTTTGGCTTGAGTTAGGTCAACTAAAGACGAATGGTCTTACCGTTTGGCTTGAGCTAGGTCAACTAAAGACAAATGGACTTACCGTTTGGCTTGAGTTAGCCCATCTAAAGACGAATGGAGTTGCCGTTTGGCTTGAGCTAGGTCAACTAAAGACGAATGGACTTACCGTTTGGCTTGAGTTAGCCCATCTAAAGACGAATGGAGTTGTCATTTGTCGCTAGTTTAATCTGAATCACACAAATACCTAAGATTCACAATCCTAAAGGCAAAAAACACCCACTAAAGTTTCAGTGGGTGTGTTTGTTATCTATTCTATTGTTGCGGATAGTAGATTACTCTACTCCAAGATGTCCTTTAACTAAGTCTTCGATTCCTTGCATTTCAGCTTGAACGTCAGCGTCGTTAATCATAATATTTTCTAAAGCTAATTCGATTTCACTGAATACTTCTGAAGATCCTACATAAGGAACTTGTGATTGACCGTAGTCTAACTCTGCTGAAGCCGCTTCTACAAGTGGGTTTTCAGCTAAGTAGTCTTGCCATAAGTCAGAATCTAATCCTGCTTGAGTGATTGGTAAGTAACCAGTTCCAATTGCCCATTTAGCTGTATTTTCACCTTCTAATAAGTAAGCTAAGAATGCAGCTGCACCAGCGCGTTCTTCTTCTGAAGCTGATTCAAATACGCCTAAATCATTACCAGCGAATAAAGTTAAGTTTTCACCATCGTTGAATACTGGAATTTCAGCTGTAGTCATGTTAATTCCATTTTCTTCAATTCCTGGTAATACGTGTGCTAAACCAGCTGAAGATCCGATGTATAATGCACTTGCACCTTGTGAGAATGGACCTGACATGAATCCGTCTTCTCCAGCTTGACGTGCATGTCCATTAGTAATTAAATCTTTAATGAATTGTACAGGTTCAGTGGCAGTTTCTGAAGCAATTTCAACTTCTGTTAAATCATCAGAAATCCAAGTTGCACCATTTTGACGAGCCATTGTTTCAACTTCCATTGAGATAGAGTTTTCTAATCCCATTGCTTCTTCTTCTAAACCAGCTTCGTCAAGAGCTTCACCTAAAGCTTGAACTTCAGCCCAAGTTGTTGGAATTTCAGCTTCAACTTCGTCTAATAAATCTTGGTTAACAAACATTAAACGAACTGATTTTGAGAATGGCATTGCATAGATTCCATCATCATAAGTAACACCAGACATGAACCCTTCAAAGATTCCGTCTTTTAACTCGTCCGTCCAACCATTTTCTTCTGTTAAGTAAGCGTCTAATGGCGTTAATAAACCTTGATCACGGTAATCAGGTGTATTTGAGTTTGTTAATTGAGACATTGTTGGTAAGTCACCAGACACACCAGATGCCATAATACTTTGTTGTAAAGTACTGTAGTCACCTTGGTTTTGTTCAACAACAACATATTGGTCTTGTGAACCGTTGAATCCTTCAACTAATTCAGTGATCATGTCTTGGTGAGGACCGTTCATTGCGTGCCAGAAAGTAATTTCTACTGGCTCTTCTTGTGCTTGGGCAGTGAATGGTGCAAATGCACTTACTGATACTGATGCCGCTAAAGCAGCAACTGCTAATTTAAATTTCTTCATTAAATAATTCCCTCCTGAGGATATATTGACTAACCTTTTAGTCCAGAGTTTGAGATACCTTGAATAATGTAACGTTGCAACAATAGATAGATGATAACCATAGGAACAATAACAATCGTTGAGGCAGCCATTAATAACTCAAATTTCGTACCCGCTTCTGTTGTAAATGCTTGAAGTCCGACAGGTAATGTACGTAGACTAGTATCATTTGTAACAATCAGTGGCCACATGAATGAGTTCCAGCTTCCGATAACCTTCAATATCATCACTGCGACAATCGATGATTGAGATAGTGGTACCATCATTTCCCAAAGGAAACGCCAGTCACTACTACCATCCACTTTCGCAGAATAATATAAAGCATCCGGTATCGATTCAAACGACTGCTTTAGAGTAAAGATCGAGAATACACTCGCTAACCAAGGGATGATTAATGCCCAATAAGTATTAATTAAATCCCAATTTGCCAAAGTAACAAAGTTCGGGATGGTCATCAATTCACCTGGGACCATCATCGTAGCTAACAATATAATAAATATTAAATCTTTACCCCAAAATTTAAGTTTAGCAAAGGCAAAAGCTGCCAATATGCTAGTAAATAATTCACCCGCAGTGGAAGCCACCGTGACAATCACACTGTTTACGAAATAACGAGCGAACGGCGCTGCTTCGAGCGCTTCTTCATAGTTTGAAAACAACCAATTACTTGGTAAAAGAGCCGGTGGAATCGCAATCGCTTCTCCAGCTGACTTCAAACTGGTTGACACCATCCAGAAGAATGGTAACACCATCAAGATACCACCTAGAAAAAGCACTAAATAAATAGAAAATAATTGTAAGAATTTTTTCATGCTTACCCACCTCGCTTCTCAAAATACCGATTACCAAGGTATTGAATGATTGTTATCACAAGTACAATTAAGAATAAGACAATTCCAGATGCCGCAGCGACTCCATAATCGAATTGTTCGTAGAATTTTCTAAATAGATAATAAACAACCGTCGTTGCTGAACCTGCCGGTCCAGGTCGTCCATTGAATAAAGCAAAGACTTCATCAAACACTTTGAATGAATTAATCGTTCCAACAACTGAAAGTAAGAATAATGTCGGTCTTAGAAGTGGAATGGTAATGTTTGTAAATCTTGCCCAAACTCCTGCACCATCAACTTTAGCAGCGCGATAATAATTATCACTAATATTATTTAAACCAACTAATAGAAGCAGGATGTTAAAACCTAACCCCTTCCAAATCGCCATGATAATAACGGCTATCATCGCGTTATCAGGATCACCTAGCCAGTTGATGGCATCAACACCAAAGAGTCCTAAGATATAGTTAATTAAGCCATATCTAGAGTGGTAAAGCCAACTCCAAACTACTGAAATCGCAACCGTACTTGTTACAAATGGTAAGAAGTAAACAGAACGGAAGAAGCCTTGGAATTTAGGAATCGAATTTAATAACACAGCAACAAACAAAGATATAATAATCGATGCAGGTACTACACCAATAACATAAATCGCTGTGTTCTTTAAAGCTTTGAAGAACTCAGGGTCAGTGAGTAACTCTTGATAATTATCCATCCCACGAGCATTAATCTCACCCGAAAAGATATTAAAGTCTGTATAAAAACTCATATCAATCGATTTAAAGATTGGATAAATCGTAAAAATACCAATAAAAATAATGGCTGGTGCTAAATAAAGTAAAGAGACTAAAGTACTTTTTACTGTTGCCTTCTTATTCATCTTTATCCCTGCTTTCCAGGCGATTCCCTTCTATGTCGAAGTATAAAGTGTTTGCTTCATCGGCATTAAAGTAAATTGTATCGCCAACATTTAAGCCTTCAGTATCGACATCAGAAACAATGAATTTCTCACTGTCATTATTTAAATGAACTGTGATGTCTTTACCTACACGTTCGATACGTTCAACTGTTGCACTTAATAAGTGTGATTCCTCATTAGCTACAACTAGATGTTCTGGACGAACTCCAAAGTGGAACCAGTCTTTATTATAGAATGAATGTTCTTTATTGATAGAACGCGATTCTTTTGTAAAAACATTAATAATTGGCGACCCAATAAATTTCGCAATAAATAAGTTTTTAGGGTCTTCATATAAAGTAACAGGATCTGTCATTTGTTGAATTTCCCCATCGTCTAGGACCATAACGTGGTCTGCGATACTTAAAGCTTCTTCTTGGTCATGGGTTACAAACACGGTTGTAACACCCGTTTCTTTTTGAATACGGCGAATTTCTTCACGCATCTCAATACGTAAACGCGCATCCAAGTTACTTAACGGCTCATCCATTAATAGAATTGACGGTGATTTAGCTAAGGCACGACTAATCGCTACCCTTTGTTGTTGTCCACCAGATAATTGACGTGGATATTTATCTAATTGATCGCCGATCTTAGTTAACTCCGCCATTTCAGTGGCGATGCGGCGGCGTTCCTTTTTACTCACTTTAGCCATTTTTAAAGGGAACATAATATTCTCTAAGACGGTTAAATGTGGATAAAGCGCATAGTTTTGGAATACTAAACCAACACCCCGTTTAACTGGGTCTAAATTCGTTACTTCTTTATCATCAAAGAAGATCTTCCCTTCAGTTGCATCTAACAAACCAGATATGAGATACAATGTTGTTGATTTCCCACTACCACTTGGGCCTAAAAATGAAATTAATTCGCTACTAGGTAGAGTGAAATTAATACGGTCTAATACTGTCTTATCTCCAAACTTCAGTGTCACGTCTTCAAATCTTACTTGCATACTTACACCTCATCCTTCTCAAGTTCTTTCAGTATACCAAGCTACTGTAAATTTTTTGTAAATTCTATGTAAAATAATCGTATCCTAATAATTCTCATGGGTTATTCATATCAGCGATATTTAATTTTGGTTCCCATGTGAGGTGCTGATAATTTGAATTAATATAGTCCCATTTTTCTTGAGAATAAGTGCTTAGCGCTTCTTTCATTAAAGTCGCGATATCAATATTTGAGATTGATTCAATTTTTTCTTTACCATACCACTTAAAGTCTCCCCCGCCGACGGCACGGTATTGAGATAAAGCTACACTATAAGTAGCATTTTTATCCAGCATTTTTCCAGTTCGATCATCGACAATACTTGTCACACGCTGACCAACAGGTTGTGTCATATCAACGGTTGTAGTCATTCCACTATAGACGTCAAAGTTATAATGTCTTGGTTTAGGTACAACATATTCTGGATTCACATCGATGTTACCTTGAGCGTTTACTTCTAGGTATTGTAAGTTGAATTCCATGACTTCATATAGGTCATTACCCGTGACATTCACTTTAGCGATTAAATTATAAAAAGGATAGCTCTTTAATAAAGTTTCATTCGTAATTTCACCGTGGAAATTTACAAAAGCATTATTAACTAAAGCCACAGAACTAAAATCAGCTCCTGTTTCATCGAATTGAATTTGATTTAAAAATTCAATAAATGGATGGCCATTCAAACGCGCATCAATCGGACTTGTAGTCACTTGTTCTAAAGGTGCGACACCTAATACGGTATTCAACCAATTATTTCCATCAGTAATTTCAGGTTCCATGACAGCTTTAACTGCTTGGTTAACCTCACATTGAGACGTGTTATGAAGTGTACCGTTTATTCCTGAAACCTCTTGATTATCCGTTAATTCAATTTCGACTTCGGCTACAATTTCACCGGCATAGCCAGGTTGAATGACGTAAGTTTGGCCCACTTGTTGATTCAACTCGCGGTGTTGATGACCTGTTAATAAGACGTCAACCCCTTCAATACCCGCCAACATTTCAGACCCTTGGTTTTCTTTCGTTAATTCTTCTAAAGGTTCCTTAGTGACTAAATCTCGTTCGAAACCACCATGATACGCTAATATGACAACATCCACTTGGTCACGCACTATTTCAACGTAATACTTAGCGGATTCAAAGGCATCCTCAAATCGTAACCCCTCATAATGGGCGGGCAATTCCCAGTTTGGAATATAAGAAGTTGTTACTCCTACAATACCAATCTTGATGCCATTTTGTTCAATGATATCGTACGGTTTTCCTAAAAATGGTTTGTCCGTCGCATCATCAATAATATTGCTGACAAGTAAATCCGCATTCAAATCTTCAATTATCTGGTCGCGGTAATCTTGCCCAAAGTTAAATTCATGATTCCCAATCAATTGATAGTCATAACCAATCGCATTCATTGCTCGAGCAATAACTCTTCCGTCTTGACGTTCTTGACTCAAGTAGGTTGCAAAAGACGATCCTTGGATAAAATCACCTAGGTCTATCGTTAAAGTCACATCAGCCTCTTTGGCTTTTAAATTTTCAATACAAGTTGCGGTATTGAATAAAGATGCCTTAGGATTATCTGGTTGATTTAACCAATGCCCATGGGTATCGCTTGTTACAATTAATCTAATAACTTGTTGACTCACTTTATCTCTCCTCTACTTACTCAGTTCCTTCATTGAATCAATGGAATATTGCTTGTTATATTCAGGTAACCAAGTTGTAACTCCATACGTTTCAAGGGCTTCACTGTATAGTTCTGGCAATTTTGTGTGCCAAGGAACGGTGACTTTTGCGTTAATTGTGTAGGCAACCGCTAATAAATCTTCTTTAGAAGCATGTCCTGACACACCCGCATCAACCACTCGCCAACCGTTATCGTGTAAGCCACGAATATAAGTTTCATAACCTTCCATGAATGATCCTAAAGGAACACCATTTGAATGAAGTAAGATTCCTTTTGGTAAATCATATAACTGCTCGTAAGTAAATTCATCCACTTGAAGTGCAAATTGTTCAGGGTTTTCCTGAATTTATTGAATACTCACACCAAAGCTCGCATCTTCCGTTGCTAAAGGAGCAACATGATCTAAGTCTTTGACATATTCGAATGCTAGATTATATAGACTCGCTTGCAGTACAAATGTGCGTTTATACTCATTGAATAAATGCGCTAATTCAACCACGCGATCCACATTTTGTGGATAACCATTAAATGCTACTAATTTATCTGAGTCTTTAATTAAAGCACGTACGTCTCGCATTAAGCCAAATTCTGTGTGACTGCCTAAGCGTTCAATCAGTGGTTCTAATGCCTTATCAAGTGCAGATGGTTCAATCGTTTTGCTGAAACTATAACTTGTTCCCTCAAGTAATAAGATATCTGGTTGGAAAGCTTTTGCTTTAATCGTTGTCTCCATCACTCTTTCCGGATGGAAACCACTTAATCTCAAGTCTCCTGAGTAAATCACTTTAACATCAGGAGCTTTAATAAAGATACTTGCCGCCCCTTCCGTATCATGATCACTTAGATGAAAAGTAATTGAAAACTCACCATGTTCAATCGTCTCACCGGGTTTTACTGGTGTCCAATTTACTGGATAGTCCGGTAGAAATTCGTGCTTGTTCAACGAATGATATAAAGCAACCGCTGTCTCGGTTGCATAGACAGGAATATCCGGATGTAAATGAGCCAAGCTCCCCACATGGTCCAAATGTAGATGTGAAATTAATACAATCGTTTTTAAGTCTGAAGCTTCATAACTTAATGTTGAATTATCTTCTAAAGCTTCTTGTCTAAATAGACCATCAATTTTAGGCAATTTGTTGTCATCATATAATGCTTGCGTATTTTTCTGATATGCTAATTCATTAATATCAACACCTACAACTGCCCCAAAATCTGTAATAATACGATAGCCATTGTACACTAGCGAGATTATATTACCGCCAATCGTATCTAAGCCCCCATGAAATTCCATAATTGTTTTGTGATTCATTCAAAATAACTCCTTTGTCTTAGGTCTAAAAATATTCTAGCACTATCTGAAGTGAAAAGACAAATATAAACTTACTATATGAGAGGCGATACTTTGTAACCCTAAGCAAAACAAAAAAGCCGAAGCAACTATTTCTAGTTGTTTCGACTTTTTTTAAAATATAGTTAAATTTTAATACCAGTTGTTTGCGTTGTGGTGAGCTAAGGCTGCTTGCCAGCTTCCGTAACGTGATGCAACATATCCATTAGATGCTGCTTCTTGACTGGCTGGTGATCTGTCACCGTAACCATATGTCGAGAAGTATGAATCTAACATTTGGTAAGCTCCGTAGTGGTTTCCAGATACACTATAAATATCATAGTTATGTGTACTTTCACGACGGCGGATTTCTAATTTAGCTGCTAATTCAGATTCAGATAGACCAGCATTTTCTGGCATTGAACCTAGACTTGCTGAGTAGTAGTCAATTGAACCAGAAGCTGGCTCTTCGACAACAGGTTCTTCAACAACAGGTTCTTCGACTTCAGGTTCCACATAAACTGGTTCCTCTACCACTGGCTCTTCTTCTTCAACTACTTCCCATGGTTGAGTTTCTTCAGGAACAGTTAAGTCAGTTTCGTAAGTTGGTTCTTCAACTTCTTCTACGATTTCTTCTTCAACAATTTCTTCAACGACAGGAGTTTCTTCAACAACTTCAGTGATTTCTTCTTCTAGTACAGGCTCTTCTACCACTGATTCTTCAATAATTTCTTCTTCGACTACAGGTGTTTCTTCAGCAACAACTTCTTCTGTTGCCTCTTCTTCCCAAGTGACTAAGTTTTCTGGGTAAGAAACCTCTGCTGTTTCATAAGTGAATTCTGATACTTCTTCAGCTGCTTCAACTTCTTGCGTTTCTGGCGCAATCCATTCTTCAACTGTGTTTAATACTAAACCATCTTCAGTCATTGGTTCAGTTACTTCTGGTTCTATGACTTCTTCAATAACTTCTTCAGTTTCAACTGGTTCTACTTCTTCACCAGTTTCAGTTGAGTAAGTCACTTCTTCACCTAAATCTTCATTAGCGAAAGTCACTTGATGGTGCTCTTCGTTAAATGCTAATGTTGATCCTGCAATAATTAAGTCAGGATTTTCAAGTTGGTTTAATACTGTTACTTCTTCAACAGATAGCCCTAATGCTTCTGCGATAACTGATAAAGTATCTCCCCATTGAATTGTATATTTGCCTGTTTCAGAAATTTCTTTATTTATTGAATCGGCAACATCTACGATTGAACGCTCGGTCCAAGTCCCTGATACTTCGTTATCACCGATGACTTGTGCTTCAGCACTATTGATCGCCATTGATGAAGCAGAAACTGCAATTGTAGCTGCCACAAGTTTTAGTGATTTTCTCATTTATGTAATACCCCTTTATATTTAAAATAATTAAATATCATATTTGATGACTTATGATATATTAACTCAAGTTCAAATATAAAGAAAGAGCTAAAGGCCATCTGTTAATGACCCTTAACTCTTTTGTTGCATAACTCCATTTTTGTAACACAACTGTAACTTAAGCAAGCTCTTCGATTTGATCGATTAAGCCGTCAACGAATTGAATTGCTTGGCGAATCGCGTCCGCATTGGTCATATCTACATCCACATTGGCTGCTAATTCAAGCGCATCTTTCGTTCCGCCTGCTGCTAAATTGTCTAACCAAGCTGACACAGCTTCTTGATCATTATCAGCAATCATCTGACCCACTTGAGTTCCAATCGTTAAACCAGCAGAATAAGTATATGAGTATAAGCCCATATAGTAATGTGGTTGGCGCATCCAAGTTAATTCAGCACCATCATTGATTTCTACAGCATCTGCCCAGAAGTTTTCTAACGTTTCTTTAAAGAACCCATTTAGACGGTTAGCATTTAATACTTCATCATTATCTACTGCTTCGTAAACTTTGCGTTGGAAATCCGCTTCTAATAAATGTGTCACCATATTATGGAAGTAAGTTCTTGTAATAAATTCTGCAATTAATGAGCGTTTCGCATCATTTTCAATCGGTTGATTTAATAAATATTGGCACATAATGACTTCGTTGGCTGTTGAAGGTGCTTCAACAAAATACAAGCTTGCTTCCGGTGTAATACTTAATTGGTTTTGATAAGTTAATTGGAAATGCCCTGCATGGCCTAACTCATGGGCTAGCACAAGCACTTCACTTAATAAACCAGTCCAGTTAAGCAGAATATAAGACGGTCCATCAGCAATCGTTGAACAGAAACCTCCCGTTGATTTTGATTGGTTCATCGGGTAATCAATCCAGCGTTCATCAAAGGCTTGCTTCACATAACCTAAATACTCATCCCCAAAGACAGATAAGGCTGACTCAATCATCTCACGACTCTCATCAATACTAATCGACATCGGTTCATCTTTAGAGAATGGCATCTTAATGTCAGCTAAAGTAACTTTATCCAGCCCTTGTTCTTCTTTTAATAACTTCGCGTAACGTCTAAATACTGGCGCTAACTCCGTAGTTAAGGTATCGATAATTAAATTATAACTATCACGTGAAATTTGTTGATCGTGTAGTAAATAATCAAACACAGAATCAAAGCCACGTAAAGTTGCCATTTTCTTCTCAGTTTGAACATGGTTAATATAATTGGTAGCAACCGTATGTTGATGGTTACTTAGGCCTTGGTGGAATGATTTCCAAGCAGCATGGCGAATTTCTTTATTCATATGCCCTTCAAAATCTTGCTCAAAACCAGCAAAGGAATTGCTGTAAGTTTCAGAACCCACTACAAAGTCTGGAAAGATCATGTCTTGGAATTTAACTGTATTATACATATCACTATGGTTCGTTAGTGATCCCGATAAGCTACTTAGGGTTTCCTCAATCATAGGATCTAGCATCATTGGTTTATTATATTTGATTCGATCTATAAAAGCTTTAAATTTTTGCCCTTCCTCAGTCACTGTTAATTCATTTAACATCTCTTCAGATAAGTTCGCTAATTCCGATTCAAAAAATGATAAACGAACGCCAAGCCACTCACTTAATTGGCCTAATTTTAACGCATTTGCTTCATTCGTATCATCTAATTTATCTACTTCATAGGCTAAAGAACCGTATTGAAATACTTTCCCCATCCTAACATTGATATCATCAAAATCATTTAAAGCACTTAAAATCGTTCCGACATTTGTTAAGTTCCCTTTATAATTTGTATTAAAAGTTGCTACTTTTTCTTTTAAGGCTTCTATTGCTTTTTCGTACTCTGCTTGGGTTGCAAATAGTAATGATAAGTCCCAAGTCTCTTCTTTATTTAATAAATCACGTGTTGGTAGTGGTCCATTTTGTTTAGTCATAATATCCTCCATCTTGTTATTAATGTGCTGCTTCGCCGTACAATGCTTTCTCTCTTAATCTGTGAACGAATTGCTCTAAGCGATTAATTGCGACTTTCAGTTCTTTAATCGAATATGCATAGGAGATTCGGATGTACCCTTCTCCACTGTCCCCAAAGGCAGACCCTGGAATGACAGCCAAATGCTCTTCTAACAGTAATTGTGTCGCAAAATCTTCTGAAGTCATCTGGAATTCTTGGATATTTGGGAAGATGTAAAATGCTCCTAAAGGTTCAAAGCAAGTTAAGCCAATTCGATCTAACTCTTTTAAAAGATAGCGTCGACGTTGATTGTAACTTTGGCGCATCTCTTCAACCGATGCATCCCCATTTTTCAAAGCTTCTATACCAGCGTATTGACTCAGTGTCGGTGCAGCCATAATTGTAAACTGATGAATCTTAATCATCTGTTCCATAATTGCTTTTGGCCCACAACAATAGCCTAAACGCCAACCGGTCATCGCGTAGGTTTTAGAAAAACCATTAATATAGACTGTACGCTCTTTCATTCCTGGTACTGAAGCCAATGTTACATGCGCACTTTCAGTATAGGTCAAATCATCATAAATTTCATCTGTCACTAAAAGCAAGTCATGCTGCATAATAACGCGAGCTAACGCATCAATGTCACTTTGCTCTAATATTGCACCAGTTGGATTGTTTGGAAAATTCATAATAACAATCTTCGTCTTCGGTGTAATCGCTGCTTCTAGTTCTTCCGCCGTTAAACGGAATTGATTTGCTTCTTTTAAAGCAATCGGAACGGGAACCCCGCCAGACAACTCAATACAAGGCAAGTAAGAAACATAGCCCGGTTCTAAATAAATAACTTCGTCCCCGGGACAAACCGTTGCCCGTAAAGCAATATCAATCGCTTCACTCCCACCAATCGTCACTAAAATCTCTTCTTTAGGATTATAATCTAATTGATGCTTACGACTTAGTCGTCCAGCTATTTCTTCTCGTAACTCCATCAAACCGGCATTCGCTGTATAGAATGTACGTCCTCGACTCAATGCGTCGCGCGCTTCATCACGAATATGCCACGGTGTATCGAAATCAGGTTCCCCCACTCCTAATGAAATAACATTATCCATCTCATTAGCAATATCAAAAAAACGGCGAATTCCTGAAGGTTTTATTTTTTTGACGTGTTCATTCACGAAATCTCTCATAAAGAAACCGCCATCCTACGATCATCATCATCATTATCAAATAATGTTCCATGATCTTTATATTTTTTCAAAATAACGTGCGTTGCTGTTGATTGAACTTCATCAATCACAGATAATTTACTTGTCACAAAGCGGGCAATTTCACGCATGGGTGCTTTCTTCAATTCAATTGAAAAATCATACCCACCTGACATTAAATACATCGCTTCAACTTCGGGAAAATTGTAAATCAAACTCGCAATCCGGTCAAAGCCTTGACCGCGTTGTGGATTCACTTTCACTTCAATCATCGCTGAAACATATTCATCTTCAGTTTTATCCCAATTAATCAAAGTGTGGTAGCCGATAATGACTTTCTCTTCTTCTAACTCAGTAATAATTTCTTCAACAATACTCTCTTCTATATCAAGCATTGTTGCGATTTCACTCGCCTCTAAGCGACTATTTTGTTCGATGAGTTTTAAAATATTCTCACGTTGATTCACAATATCACTCCCTTATTTTAGATGTCATCTATTATAGCAAAACGCTTTCTTAAATACGATAAAAATTATAACAAAAAAGCAAGCACCGAAACGGCACTTGCTAAAAGTGTGATTACTCCACAGTTATCCACAACTGTGATCTTAATTCATTAAAGACATTATGAACACGTAGAGATAAATTCCCTACCTGGTCTGAAATGCTGTCATAATCTCCTGGATAAGACGTGTAAACAGCTAATGAATACGCCCCATATGGTGTGATAAATGTGGCGATATCATTTTGCTCAGTCTCTCCTAAACCAGACTTATTCCAAGACGTGGTTGAAGACGGAATATATTGGCGTAAGAAGTTATGTGTATTCATAGTCAACTTATTAATTAACATCGCATCCCATGGTTCACCATTGACTTGGTTGTTATCTAATAAGGCGAAGTAGCGCGCCGCATCATGAGGCGTAGTTGTAAAGTAAGTATCTTCACTATAATACTTCCCATTCACATACGTCTCATAAAGACCTAATTGATGGATATGCGGGTTGATAATGTATCCACCACCTACAACATCAATTAATAAGTTCGCGGCTGTATTATCACTATAAACCGTGACTAAGTTAACCAATTCATCAACCGTATACATACTTCCACTTGGCTGACCTTGAATAATCCCCGCTCCAGGCACTTTATCCCAATCCGTCATCGTCACATAAGTATCTGGTGATAATTCACCCGTCTTGTATTGATGGTAGACTTCACCAAGAACATAGATTTTCTGGGTACTTGCAGGCCAGAATTGTTGGTTATTAATATCAACTTGAGCCATCGTTTCATTATTAATAAAAGATGCCCCAACGTTAGCGTTGATCATTCCAATTTCTTCCCAGATGACTGCTTCCATCGTATCTAACAACTCACGTTCACTGTAGTAAGTTTCCACGTAATCTGTACCTGTCTCATCTTTTCGAACCCATCCTAATTCCTCATAACCAATGTAAACATGTAACCATTCTTCATCGAAAGAAGTGTACTCAGCAACAACTTCCATCGGCATATCATAGAAACCTTCTGTCGTCGTTCTCATCGTTGAGTTTTGTGTCTTAGGTGGTGCACTAAGAATCAATGAATCTGTTGCTTTATAAAGAATACTGTAATCAACAGGTTTGACCTCACTCATCTTTGTATATTCATAAGGTCTTTCAATAAAGAAGAAATCAGGTGCATCCGTAGGTACTAAATTTAATAACATATTACGGTGTTGACTTAACTCTTCAGCTTCTTCCAAACTAAAGCCAATATCTTGTTGCTTACCTTTTAGAAAGTAAAACCAACCTTCCTCAGGTATGTTATGCCACCCCGTGTATGGAGTATCATTACGATATAATAATTCTTCCCCTTCAACTGCGTACCAAGCAAAGCCGTTTAAACTCTCTTCAGACAATAAACGTTCTTGATTCACATAAGAAGTGGGTGAGACAATTGCTACATTCGGACTAAAGTAAAACCATGGAACAATCTCAGGTAACTCTTCTTCTGGAGTTAATTCCTCATCATTTTCAGCAACTTCCGTTAGAAGTGGCGTCTCTGTTCGGTTCGCTACCCCCACATTGACAACGGATGATCTTAAATCTTCAATTAATACACTGGCTTTCGGTTGAAGATGCAAAGTGTCATAGCGATGCTGTTCCACAAGTTCAGCTGGCGTAATTTCTTCAGCTTGATTGAATTCTTCACCGAGTGAATTTGCGGATTTATTTGTAAAGGGTTGCCCAATAGAGAAAAAGATGACAGCCAATACAATGACAATACCACCGGCAATGCCTCCAATTATTCCGTAACGCTTCATTTTATCTTTTTCCAATACAACCCTCCTTTCTTGTTTGCTTTAATTTTAGACATAACATTATTATATCCATTTTAATGATAAGTTCAATATTATTTTACACACGAAGTTTTGCATCAGGGTTGATTTTAAAGGTAATACGTTTACTGAAGTACTCGTAAATATCTTGTGATAGAGACATTTCTGGCATCATTTCTTTAAATGCATTATAGGAGAATCGTTCTCTTAACTCGATTTCGTCTGCCCCTTGTTGGACAACATTACGGTGAATAAATTGCTCGTAAGCTTCTTCATCTAAACGTCCACCTTGATTCTCAAAGACACGATGTGCAATCACTTTAAAGATAAAGTCTTCTTCCGCACGTTTCTCAAGTTGTTCATTAATATTTCCTTCAAGTTTTAATTGTTCACGCCCATATTGCTCTAATGGCATGTTATATTGATCGGCGTAAGCTTTCACTTGTCTTAAGTAATCCGTAACATAACTGTCGCGTTCTTCACTATTTAAGATGACGTTTGAATTGTCTGCATAATATTTTAAGATGAATGGTAAAACTTCATTATAGAATTGTAACTGTGTTTGGTTACGTTGGTATACTTCCATCCCCGATTGTTTAAGTTGTTGAATTGTTTTAACCCCTGGTAAAGCTAGAGCGTCTACCATTTCGTTCGTTAATTCGTCAACCGGTTCATTGATCATCTCTTCATATTGTCTGCGCGCATGGTCAACTAATGGTTGTGCCACGGCATCCCATGAAGGTATTTCAATTGTTAATTTTTCCTCAGGAACATTTATATCTTTATAACTCATTACATTTTCAACACTGCTTTTCATATTTAATCGCTCCTTTATATCTTGATATATTGTAGTCGAGAATCGCTGAAACAACAAGCCTATTTGGATAATTCCAAAACATTTTTAAATATTTTAAGAAAATAAAAAAGGTAGCCCGAAAGCTACCTCGTTCAAATACTAATTAAACTAATACTTTGTCTAAGAATGATTTCGTACGTTCTTCTTTAGGATTACTGAATAGTACTGAGGGAAGATCTTCTTCCACTACATAGCCACCATCCATGAAGATGACACGGTCTCCAACTTCACGAGCGAATCCCATCTCATGAGTTACAACAACCATTGTCATACCTTGTGCCGCTAAATCTTTCATAACGTTAAGAACATCTCCGACCATCTCAGGGTCAAGTGCTGACGTTGGTTCGTCAAACAACATAATATCTGGATCCATGGCTAAGGCACGCGCAATTGCCACACGTTGTTTTTGTCCACCTGATAATGAGTTTGGATATGCATCAGCTTTATCATCAAGTCCAACTTGATTTAATAAATCTAATGCTTTTTTATCTGCTTCATCTTTTGATAACACATCTAGTTCAACCGGTGCTAAAGTGATGTTTTCTTTAACACTTAAATGTGGGAATAAGTTAAAGTGTTGGAATACCATTCCGATATTTTTACGCACCGAGTTAATATCTGTCTCTTTTGCACTGATATTCACACCATTAACATTCACTTCACCGCCGTTGATTTCTTCTAAGCGGTTTAGGCAACGAAGTAATGTTGATTTACCTGAACCCGAAGGGCCGATAATACAAACAACTTCTCCTGAATCTACATGTAAATCAATACCTTTTAATACTTCATTATTACCAAAACTTTTCTTTAAACCTTTTACTATTACGTTCGCCATTAGTTGTTACACATCCTTTTCTAGTCTATTAGAAATCTTAGTTAAGATTGTAATCAAGATAATGTACATTAATCCAACGATTAACCACATTGCTCCTGATTGATAAGTACGAGCAATAATAATTCGACCTGTTTGAGTTAATTCTACTAAACCAATTACTGATAGAATTGATGTATCTTTCAGTGTAATAACAAACTGGTTAATGAATGAAGGGATCATAATTCTGAACGCTTGCGGTAAGATAATTCGTCTCATTGTCTTACCTTTGTTCAACCCTAAACTTCGTGCCGCTTCATCTTGTCCGACATCAACCGCATTAATACCACCACGTACAATTTCAGCAATATAAGCCGCTGCGTTTATACTTAAGGTAGTAATCCCGGCTGCTACCGCTCCGAATGTCCAACCTGTTAATTGTGGAATACCGAAGTATACGAAGAATGATAATACGATCATCGGCGTACCACGCATCAAGTCAATATACACTTGAGCAATGAATGATAAGATAATATTACCAGACGTGCGCATTAAACCAATGATAATACCAATAACGGCTGCAATTGCAAATGACACTAATGTAATCCATAAAGTTGTCCATAATCCGTTAAGTAAAGCACGACCATTTTGTTCGATTAAACCGAAGAAACCACTTGAAGAAGATTCTTCTTCTAATTCTTCCTCACCTAAGTAGTTCGATATTATTGTATCATACTCACCAGAGGCTTGAATATTACTTAGTCCTTGATTGAATAAAGCAACTAATTCTGGGTTCTGACCTTCAGAAACTGCGAATCCATAATCAGTTACTTCCATTTGTTCACCAATAAAGCGTAATGGAATACCCCCTGTTTGAGCCGCATAAGCCATTACTGGGTAGTCTTCAATAACTGCAACAGAGTTTCCTGCTTGTAAATCTTCATACATATTGACTGAATCTTCAAACGTTGAAATCGTAAAGCCGTATTCGTCAGCCACTGACTCAGCTGCTGCCATTCCTGTTGTACCAGTCTTAACAGCAACGTTTTGACCTTCTAAATCTTCTAATGACTCAACGTCACTATCTTCTAAGACTGCGAATTGAACTCCCGCTTCATAATATGGGTTTGAGAAATCAAACGACTCTTCACGTTCTTCCGTGATTCCCATACCAGCAATCATTCCATCAATTTGACCCGCCTCAACAGCTTGTAAAGCCGCGTTAAATCCTAATGGACGAATCTCATAATTAAAGCCTTGATCTGCAGCGATGGCTGCAAGTAAATCCATATCGATACCAACATATTCGCCGTCATCTCCAACGAACTCGAATGGTGCAAATGTTGTATCTGTACCAATCACATAAGTACGATCCGGATCAGCCACAACTTCTTCAGCTTCTTCTGAACCCTCTTCCCCTTCGGAACTTGGGTCTGCATTCGCCATGTCTGTATCGCCTAAATGCGTATTAACAATTTCATCAAATTCACCTGACTCACGAACATTTGAGAGTCCCGCATTAAACATTTCAATTAATTCTGGATTCTCACCTGTCTGAACAGCGAATCCATAATCTGTTACTTCCATTTGTTCGCCGATAAAGCGTAATGGAATACCCCCTGTTTGAGCTGCATAAGCCATCACTGGGTAATCTTCAATCACTGCGGCAGAATTTCCTGCTTGTAAGTCTTCATACATATTGACTGAATCTTCAAATGTTGAGATTGTGAAGCCGTATTCGTCAGCCACTGATTCAGCTGCTGCCATACCCGTTGTACCAGTCTTAACCGCAACATTTTGACCTTCTAAGTCTTCTAATGATTCAATATCGCTGTCTTTTAAAACCGCAAATTGAACTCCCGCTTCAAAGTATGGTTCTGAGAAGTCAAAAGATTCTTGTCGCTCTTCAGTAATCCCCATACCAGCAATCATACCATCAATTTGACCCGCCTCAACAGCTTGTAAAGCCGCATTGAAACCAAGTGGTCTGATCTCATATTCAAAACCTTGATCTGCAGCGATTGCTTCTAATAAGTCCATATCGATACCAACGAAGTTACCATTCTCATCTTGGTATTCAAATGGTGCGAACGTAGTATCTGTACCAATTATATAAGTTCGATCTGGATCAGCGACAACTGCTGCTTCTGATTCTTGTGAACTTTCCTCTTCTTCTGAATCTGATTCTGATTCAGCTAAATCAGTCTCACCTAAATGTGTATCAATAATTTCATCAAACTCACCAGATTCACGGACACTTTCTAACCCCGCATTGAACATTTCAATTAATTCTGGATTCTCACCCGCAGAAACAGCAAACCCATAATCAGTCACTTCCATTTGTTCGCCGATAAAGCGTAATGGAATACCACCAGTTTGAGCCGCATAGGCCATCACTGGATAATCCTCAATGACTGCAGCTGAATTACCTGCTTGTAAGTCTTCATACATATTTACTGAATCTTCAAAAGTCGAAATCGTAAAGCCGTATTCATCAGCCACTGATTCAGCTGCTGCCATACCGGTTGTACCGGTCTTAACGGCAACATTTTCTCCTTCTAAATCTTCTAACGATTCAATATCGCTATCTTCTAAAACAGCGAATTGCACTCCTGCTTCATAGTACGGATCTGAGAAGTCAAAAGATTCTTGTCGCTCTTCTGTAATTCCCATACCTGCAATCATACCATCAACTTGTCCACTCTCTACAGCCTGTAAAGCTGCATTGAATCCTAGTGGTCTTATCTCATATTCAAAACCTTGATCTTCAGCGATTGCTTCCAATAGGTCCATATCAATACCAACAAAGTCACCATTCTCATCTTGATACTCAAATGGGGCAAATGTTGTATCTGTAGCAATAATGTAAGGCTCATTATCCTCTTGTGCCTGCACAACCGTATTCATTACCGGTGCACCGACAAGTACGGTTAACATTACAACTAAACTCATAGATAACCATCTAAAAAACTTCATGTTTCACTCCAACTTTCCTTGAATTTTAATAATTGTAGAAACTTTTCTCATATTATTCTAACAATACTTATTATACGCAAAAATACCCCTCTTTCGCAACTTATATATATCATTATATGTGAATAAATCTAACATAAATCGATAGAATAACACTATAATCCTTACAAATAAGTAATTATTGCTATCTATTATGTAAAATTTTAACAAAAAAAGACGAATCCAATTGGAATCGACTTTTCATAAATGTATATCATCTAATCTTGATGTGTAAAGTAATTATGAACTAGCTCTGTGTCTAATACATTATGTAAAACCATCACCGTATCTAACGTTTTAATCGACTCATCTGCTTTAGGAAGCAAGTTTAATCCTTCTCGATTAATTTCAACAATCAGTAAATTTGTCGGCAAATTCAAATCAGAGATTAACGTATTCTTTAGTGGACTTTCTGGTCCAATTGTAAACGTCGACACGATTAATTCACTTTCTTCCACTTTTTGAGGGGTTAATCGCTGAATCAGGTTGTTATATAAAGTTTCGTAAATAGGCTCTGTACGAGTGATTTCTCCTACAATGAAGGCGATAATTGAAGCGAAGGATAACATGATTAAGTGAGTAAATGACCCTGTCATCTCCATTACGAGTACAATTGACATAATAGGCGCTCGAACAACTGCGGTCATCACCGCCGACATACCTAAGATGATAAAATTCACCATATAAACTGGCTCTAGCCCACTAATGTGGTAAACAAGTAATCCAGAGATTGCCCCTAAAACTAGGACTGGCAAGAAAATACCTCCTTGAACTCCACTATTATAGGATATACTGGTAAAGACTAACTTACCTATCAACCAAAAGACTAACATCCCCACACTAATCGGTGCAGCAACCATATGCTCCACTAAATGATGCCCTCCACCTAATAACTCAGGTGAAAATAATCCAACAACGACCGTCAACATAAAAATCAACGGTACTAAATAGATTGGTTTTAACCTTGTCCAAGCAAAGAAACGTCGTGTCCATTCCATAAAGTGATTAAATAAAACCCCCACTAAACCTGCAATTAAACCAACAAGGACTACCCAACCAATATCGTTCATATCAATCGTTTGATTCACTCTAAAAGAGAAAGAATAAATCTTACCTGCAAATATAAATGAAACGAAGTTTGCTGTAATACTCGCAATAATACTTGGTAATAATAAGTAATGTGAGAAAGAACCGTACACTTCTTCTAAAGTAAATAAAGTCCCAGCAATCGGTGCATTAAATGCAGCCGACAAACCAGCACTCGCTCCAGCCGTAATTAAATAATTGGAAGTTAATTTATCTGTCTTGAATAACTTCCCAACAATCTTTCCGGTCACTCCACCTAACTGAATTGACGGACCTTCACGCCCTAAACTTAACCCAATAAAGTTAGCCAAAGAACCACCAAGAAACTTACTAATTAAGGTCGGTCCCGGATTCATTGACAATCTTCCTAGTAACTCTCCTCGTATTTGAGGTATTCCAGATCCTCCAGATAACGGTGCCCACTTTAATAACTGAACGACTATCACACCGAATACAAACGCTGCGAGAAACATCCATAAATAATTAATCGAAAATGGCATGTTATATATCGAATCACGAATCGTATCCAATTCAGCTAATACAAAGCGATAAGCCACCGCAAGCATTCCGCTAAATAAACCCGTTACTAAACCCAAGAAAATTAATTTCAATCTATTTGTTCCGGCTAAGTTACTTTCCCTTACCGGAATCTGCTTATATTCCTTCACCATTCCACATCAATCCAGCTTTCTAAAATAATAAGTACATCCTTAATCATATCATAAATTATAAGTGCATATATCAAAAAATGTGTGCAAAAAAGCACTTTTTAGTGGGGGTTGGTGGTTGGAAAGATGATCTGAATATGCAGACTTGACGAAAAGCGTCATTTTGGGTAAGAGCGTCACTTTGAGTTTCCATAGTGTCACTTTTTAGCGTTTTATCATGGACAATCAGAAATATGCTGATTTCATTCGTAAACTTTGTATCATTTTGGTAAAAATATCGTAGACAAATAGGTTTAAGAAGGAAAAATAAATACACCCTACTACACATACTGATAAGAATATCGCATTTACTAAAAAAAATTTATACTTCAGATAATATTTCGGACAAATTTCGGACATTATCGAAGAAATATAACAATCCATAATTGACGCAAAAAATCTCAACCACAAAATTCGCACTATTATATAGAAGGAACAGAGTGTATATTGTATTTTAAAAAGGGGCCAAAATTTTAGGAATTGCAATTGAAAATGGGACCACCTGTCAGT
>NZ_JBHSHQ010000023.1:0-534 GCF_042652985.1 Ruoffia tabacinasalis
ACCGGGGCTAAACTGAACACCGAAGCTGTGGATTCAACCAATAGGTTGAGTGGTAGGAGAGCGTTCTATATGTGGTGAAGCAGTACCGTAAGGAGCTGTGGAACGTATAGAAGTGAGAATGCCGGTATGAGTAGCGCAAGACGGGTGAGAATCCCGTCCACCGAATGACTAAGGTTTCCTGGGGAAGGCTCGTCCGCCCAGGGTTAGTCGGGACCTAAGCTGAAGCCGACAGGTATAGGCGATGGACAACAGGTAGAGATTCCTGTACTTATAATAAATGTTTGAGTGATGGAGGGACACAGGAGGTGACCTCACGCATCCTGATGGAATAGGATGTCGAAGCAACAAGTTTGGATGTGAGTCAAATGCTTACGTCCACTAAGAACGAGTTGTGACCGGGAGCGAATTAAGTAGCGAAGGTGAGTAATCAAACTGTCGAGAAAAGCTTCTAGCGAATTTATTATAACCCGTACCGCAAACCGACACAGGTAGTCGAGTGGAGAACACTAAGGTGAGCGAGAGAACTCTCGTTAA
>NZ_JBHSHQ010000024.1:0-2632 GCF_042652985.1 Ruoffia tabacinasalis
GTACGTGAACCGTACGCTTGGTGGTGTGAGAGGTCGACTAGTCAATTAATGGCTAGTCTCCTACTCGATTTTTCTAAATAACCGCGGTATTGATTTATGATAACGAATCAATTTGAAATATTGGGGAAGCAATTTTTTATTTTATTCCTAACTGTGCTATAATGTGATAAGTATATTATCAAAATGAAATTAACTAAATAAAGAGGTGTCAAATGAGTAAAATAAAAATAATCCCGTTAGGTGGGGTGCGTGAAGAAGGTAAAAACCTTTACGTGGTAGAAGTGAATGAGTCAATCTTTGTTTTGGATTGCGGACTAGTCTTTCCAGAAGAAGAATTACTTGGTATCGATGCAGTCATTCCAGATTTTACATACTTAGTTGAAAAGAAAGATCAAATCGTTGGGATTTTCCTGACACATGGTCATGATGATGCGATGGGTGCATTACCATATCTATTAGAGAAAGTTGATGCGCCAGTATTCGGAACAGAATTAACAATTGAATTAGCAACGATTTCAGCTAAATCACAAGGTTTACATCAACATATCGAGAATTTCTTCAAGATTGATGAAGATGTTGAGATTGAATTTGAGGATGCGACTGTAAGTTTCTTCAGAACAACGCATACAATTCCAGGTTCTCTTGGTATTGTTGTCTCAACGGACGAAGGATCAATTGTTTATACTGGAGACTTTAAATTCGATCCAAGTTCTTCAGAACAATACAGTACAAATTATGGTCGTTTAACTGATATTGGTGAAGCGGGTGTTTTAGCTTTACTAAGTGATTCAGCCGATGCAGAGAATGCGATTCAATCAGTCAGTGATAAGAAGATTACTGCTGACATGACTGAAGTTTTCCGTAATGAAGACGGACGTGTTATTGTTGCTTCAATCGGAAGTAATATCTCACGTATTCAGCAATTATTTTATGCTGCTAAAAATTCAGGTAGAACAATCTTCTTAGCAGACGACCAATTATACAAAATTGTTGACATTGCGATTCAATTAAATCAGATTGAAATCCCAAGTAAAGACATTATCGGACAAGTGAAAGATCTAAATAACACGCCTGACAACGAAGTCATTGTGTTAGAAACAGGTGACGTTGGCGAACCAATTAAAAATGTTCAATTAATGGCGACAAATCGTCATTCATTAATCAATATTAAAGATGGTGATTTAGTTTACCTAGCTACAACACCTTCAATTGCGATGGAAACAGTCATTGCCAAAACAAAAGATATGATTTACAAAGCGGGCGGAACAGTTAAGTCTGTAACAGATAACTTTAAAACATCTGGTCACGCGAGTCAGTCAGATTTAAAATTAATGATGAACTTTATCAAACCTAAATTTGTTATCCCTGTTAACGGTGAATCAAGAATGTTAGCCGCACACGCACGTTTAGCAAATGAAGTAGGTTATGAAGATAATCAAATTTTCTTACCGTACATCGGAGATGTTATTGAGTATAACAAAGGTAAAATGACGATGACTGCCCAAGTACCAGCCGGAAATGTTCTTATAGATGGTATTGGTGTTGGTGATATCGGTAACGTCGTTTTACGCGATCGCCGTATCTTAAGTGAAGATGGAATCTTTGTGGTTGTTGCTACGATTTCACGTCGTTTAGGTCGCGTATTAGTCGGACCACAAATTACTTCTAGAGGTTTCGTATATATGAAGACAAGTATTGATTTAATTGAAGCTTGTTCAGATATGACCTTAGATATATTAGATGAACATTTAAATGGTGATAATTTTGACTGGAGTGAACTAAAAGGGGATCTTCGTGAAAAAATCGGTAAATACTTATATAAAGAGACTCAACGTCGTCCGGTTGTCTTACCAATTATTATGGAAGCTTCAAATTATCAACCTACTAAAGAAGAAAAATAGGGGAGGTATAGAATGAATCAACGTACAAGAAGTATGCTATTGGATAGTTTATATGCGATTGTTCTAGGTTTAATTTTAGCCGTTGCTGCACAATATGTTAGCTCATTCATACCAGGTGATTATTCAGGCCTAGCGATGCTTCCATTAATCTGGTTAGCGCTACGTTATGGTTCACCACTTGCTATTATTTCTGCTTTACTGACAGGTTTAATTGTTGGCTTTACACGACAAGGATTTACGGATTGGTTATCAGTCCTCCTTGAAGAAGCTTTACCTTTATTATCTGTAGGTTTTGCTGGTTTATTCGCAAAATACACGCAAAAAACCCTAAATAACCGTCGATACTCATCTACTTACTTAAACATATTTACGGGTGCCTTACTTTCGACAGCGAGTTATATGTTTATCAAATTCTGGTTAACACCTTTAGCCTTAGATGAGATTAGTTTACTACAAATTAATGGTTGGGAATTTTGGTTAAGTTTAGTTGTGGTTTGGTTAATTATTGGCTTAGTTATCTTAATTATGGCTCGTAGTAATCCAAAACTAATTATCCCTAAGCGAACAAAATATTTATCTCGAAAAGAAACATCATCATTACTAAATGATTAATAAATTAAATGAAGTGTTGGTTATTATTATTGCCAACACTTTTTTATTTGTTGAATTGCAATAATTATTGCGACAATTTTTTATTTACTCAATTAATAAGAGTTCGTGTAAAAATACTT
>NZ_JBHSHQ010000025.1:0-5446 GCF_042652985.1 Ruoffia tabacinasalis
CAATACAGTAAGTTAGTAGGTAACACATTGTTTACGATAAGTGGCTAACTTCAACTTGAAATTTCCGTATATATATAAATACGCAAAAAAGAGGCATTTCCATTATTATATTTTCACTTTTTTCAAAAATAATTGTCTCACATCTGAAACAAAGTACAATGAACCTGTAACTAATAGGATTCTTTCCTTGGTCTCATCAGCTTTCTCAACAAATTCTAAAAGAAAACTTTGCCAGTCCTCAACCATCTCAAAAGAAGTATCAAGTAACTCATCTGCTAACTCTTCAAAATCATCAATCGACAGCGCTTTTCGATGATCGAATTGAGTTAAATAAAGATTATCAGCTTCAAAGGATTGTAATATCGGCAATTGCTCATCTTGATTTTTTGTTGATAAGCCTGCATACAAAATAGTGATTTCTTTATCATAGAAATATTCATCGACCAATGATTTTAGAGCAGTTAAACCATGCGCATTATGAGCACCGTCGATATAAATAATTGGGTTTTCCGAAATTTTCTCCATTCGGGCCATCCATTTTGTATGTTTTAACGCATAAGCAGCATCTTCAAAATTAATGTACTGACCGTGATGTGACATCCAAGCAATAAATGCTTTTAAGGCAATTGTAGCATTATCTATTTGATAACGTCCTAGCATTGTAATTTGCCAATTTCGAACATGTTTTTGACCGTCAACGACTTGCCAAAAGTCAAATGATGATCCATTTTCTTTTAAGTTTTGGATATTGTCAAAACCATAATCGACATCAAACTTCACATGCGAACCGTTCATTAATTTTGCACGCTCACTTACGACATTTAAGGGAGAGGCTTGGATGGGACCAGTGACTACAATCGATTTCTCTTTAATAATCCCTGACTTTTCAGTAGCTACTGCTTCAACAGTATCTCCCAATAAATCTTCATGATCTAATCCAATTGTAGTTAATATCGCTAAATCAGCTTTAAATACATTGGTACAATCATTTTCCCCACCAATACCTACTTCAATTAAACAAACATCTGGTTGTTTTTCCTGGAAGTACAAAGCCATCATGACAGTATATAGTTCAAAGAAAATTAAACGTCCATATTCAGTTGTTTCCATATATTCATTGACTTCAACCATTTGTTCGATAATTCGAATTAAATCATCATCACTAATATTTTCGCCATTGTAACTGATTCTTTCGTTAAATCGCATAATGTGTGGTGATGTAAATGTTCCAACAGCTAGTCCTTGGCTTAATAACAATTCTTTAAGAAAAGTGGTTGTTGATCCTTTACCATTCGTTCCAGTTATATGAATAACTGGAAGTCCTAGGTGTGGATTATTAACATAGTTCATTGCTGTTTCAATTTTCTTAAGTCCAATTCTTTGTTTAGGATTTTTTTGTGCATCTAGCCAAGCCGTTGCTTGTTCGACGGTAGTAAATTTCATTTTATTATCAAGACTCCCCGTTAATATAATTCGAATATTAACTCCCCTGAAAATAATACTTCTTGTTCATTGCCCAATTGTTTCTTTTAGGGAATACTCGTTGTTTTTTATAGTGCTTTTAATTCTGCAATTCTTTCGGTAACTGCAGTTAATTGTTTGTTATAGTCTGCTTCTTTAGCACGTTCTTCATTTACAACGGCTTCAGGAGCTTTTTTAACAAAGTTTTCGTTACCTAATTTTTTAACTAAACGTTCAACTTCTTTTTCTAGTTTAGCTTTCTCTTGTTCAAGACGTTTGATTTCGTCTTCAATCTTAATTAAGCCCTCTAATGGCATTAAGATTTGCGCGAATGGTAAAGTTTGTGTTACAACCTCACTTGGTGTTTCAACTTCGCTACCAATTTCTAAATGCTCTGGGTTACAGAATCGGTGAATATAAGCAATGTTATCTTCTAATACGTTACGATCTGATTCGTCTGTTACTTTGATGTATAAATCAACCGCTTTTGAAAGTGGTGTATTCATCTCATTACGAATTTGACGAACTGAGCGAATAATATCAATTAATTTCGTCATTGCTTCTTCACTATCTTTGTCAATGAACTTATCTTGTACAGTTGGATAGTTTGATACAACAATTGACTCGTCTGCGGGAGCAATTTGTTGCCAAATTTCTTCAGTCACGAATGGCATAATTGGATGTAATAGACGTAAGAATTGGTCTAGAACATATACTAAAATACTTTTCGTTGTTATATTGTCTGCACTATCATCTTGTAAGTTTTCTTTTGTCATTTCGATGTACCAGTCACAGTAATCATCCCAAATAAAGTGGTATAGTATACGACCAGCTTCACCGAATTCGAATTTATCGAATAAGCGAGTAACATTTTCTGTTACGGTTTGTAAACGTGATAAGATCCAACGATCCGCTAAGGTCATATCATCACCAATCTGAACTTCATCAAGCGTCATATCACCCACATTCATTAATACATAACGACTTGCGTTCCATATCTTATTAATAAAGTTCCATGCTGATGATAGTTTTTCTGGAATATAACGAACATCTTGCCCTGGCGCTGAACCATTCGCTAAGAACCAACGTAATGCATCCACACCATACTCTTCAATGACGTCCATTGGATCAATTCCGTTACCTAAAGATTTACTCATCTTACGTCCTTCAGGGTCACGAATTAAACCATGCATTAAAACATTCTTAAACGGTCTTTCACCAGTAAATTCTAATGATTGGAAGATCATACGACTTACCCAGAAGAAGATGATATCATATCCAGTTACTAGCGTATTTGTTGGGAAGTAACGTTTAAGATCGTCAGTTTCTTCTGGCCAACCCATCGTTGAAAATGGCCATAATGCAGATGAGAACCAAGTATCTAATACGTCTTCATCACGTTCCCAGTTTTCGATATCTGATGGTGCTTCTTCACCAACATATACTTCATTTGTTTCTTTATGGTACCAAGCTGGAATTTGATGTCCCCACCATAATTGACGTGAGATAACCCAGTCATGAACATTCTCCATCCAAGTAATAAATGTATCATTAAATCTTGGTGGGAAGAATTCTACCGCATCATCAGTCTTTTGATTATCGATCGCTTGTTTAGCTAAAGGTTCCATTCTTACGAACCATTGAGTTGAAAGATATGGTTCTACAACAGCCCCACTTCTTTCAGAGTGTCCTACAGAGTGTAGGTGTTCTTCAACTTTAATTAAGTAACCTTGTTCTTTTAAGTCTTTAACTACTTCTTTACGTGCTTGGAAACGGTCCATGCTTTCGTATTTTCCACCGTTAGCATTAATTGATCCATCTTTATGCATCACATTTAGACGTTCTAAGTCATGACGATTTCCTACTTCAAAGTCATTAGGATCATGCGCTGGTGTAATCTTAACAACACCTGTTCCGAACTCACGTTCCACGTATTCATCGGCTACAACTGGTATTTCACGGTCCATTAGTGGTAATAGAACAGTCTTACCGATTAAGTGTTGGTAACGTTCATCTTCAGGGTGAACCGCAATTGCAGTATCTCCTAACATCGTCTCAGGACGAGTTGTCGCAATTTCTACACGCTCATCTGAGCCAACAACTGGATATTCAACATGGTAGAATGCCCCTTGAACATCTTTATGGATAACTTCAATATCTGATAAAGCTGTTTGTGCTACTGGATCCCAGTTAATGATATATTCACCGCGGTAAATTAAATCTTTCTCGTATAATTTAACGAAGACTTTATTAACCGCTTTGTTTAAGCCATCATCTAGGGTGAATCTTTCACGAGAGTAATCAACAGATACCCCCATTTTTCCCCATTGTTCACGAATGTGTGAAGCATACTCTTCTTTCCATTCCCATGTTTTTTCTAAGAATTTCTCACGACCTAAGTCATGTCTTGAAACACCTTGTTCACGTAATCTTGCTTCAACTTTTGCTTGAGTTGCGATTCCGGCGTGGTCCATTCCTGGTAACCATAACGTATCGTAACCTTGCATACGTTTTTGACGGATAATCATATCTTGTAAAGTAACGTCCCAAGCATGTCCTAAATGAAGTTTACCTGTCACGTTAGGAGGTGGAATAACGATTGAATAAGGTTCTGCATTCGGATCCTCACTCGGTTTAAAAACACCCTTTTCTAGCCATTGTTCATATTTGCCCGCTTCAACTTCTTGCGGTTGGTACTTAGTTGATAATACTTTTTTACTCATTATGTCAATCCTTTCTAAGTATAATTATTTTTAGTATGCATTATTAAATCGTATCACTTTATTTTTCTCACAAAAAAAGTCCTATGTCTGAACATAGGACGACGTTATCGTGGTACCACCTAATTTAATGATTACTCATTCTCTTTGTTCGTATCGAAGTGTCATCTCCGTAAAGCACTCAAAAATATCTTCGCACTTTATTGCTCCAAGCTACCTTCATCAACATTAGGAACTTTCACCGATTGTTCCCTCTCTGTAGTGTGCTGTCGATTACTCTTCTCTTCTTAGCAATGTATTAAAATATAGACATAGTGTATCAAATCTTACTACATTCTACAAGTAGCCGACGGCTCATTTTACACAGTTTATTCAACTTAGTTTAACTCAATTTGGTTAAATACATTTGATAAACTGTCTTCGAAAGTTAAAGCCCCTTGTTGACCCGCTTGAATGATTGTTTTATTAATAACCACTAAATATTCGCCACCAAAATAATTTACTAAACCAGCAGCAGGATATACGACTAAAGAAGTTCCTCCAATGATTAGCATGTCTGCTTCTTGAATAGCTTTAATCGCATGATTGAGAATATCTTGATCTAAACCTTCTTGGTACAAGACAATATTCGGTCGAACGATTCCTTGATCATCCGGGCATCTTGGAATGCCATCAGCATCTCTTTCTAACTCTGAAATTGTAAATTCTCGATGACATTTTAGACAATAATTTTCTCTCACCGTTCCATGCAGTTCATAGACTGTCGTACTTCCCGCATCTTGATGCAAGCCGTCAATGTTTTGTGTAATGACTGTGACGTCTTTATTCAACTTTTCTAAATCAGCAATAAATTGATGCGTTGAATTTGGTTTTGCATCAGGATAAATTAATTTATCAAAGTAAAAATCAAAGAAAACTTTAGGATGCTGTTGAAAGAATGAGTGCGAAATAATTTCTTCGGGTGAATATTGGTAACCGGTCTCTTGAACAAAGATTCCTTCTGCCGAACGAAAATCTGGAATCCCACTTTCAGTCGATACACCTGCCCCACCAAAGAAGACGATACGCTTTGAATCTTTTATTTGTTGTTGTAACTTTTCAATATTATTCATAATAGCCTCCTGATGTCATTGTTAATATTCATATTACTAAAAAACTCTTTATTTTTCATACAAATGACTTTGCTGAAAAATAAGGTTCTACAATAAATAGGGTTGATGACAAAAATTAAAATGTCATCAACCCTATCTTTGTGTCTTCTAAAA
>NZ_JBHSHQ010000026.1:0-506 GCF_042652985.1 Ruoffia tabacinasalis
ACAAATTTTAACACTTCTAATCAAGATGAACAATCATACCTAAGAGGAGCGGACTATTATGACCAATTCAGCCGAAAGAATCAATGAGTTAACACAGTACCTTCGACAAATGCGACTACCCATTATGGCTGATCGGTTAATTGATTTGTATAGTGACCCACTCAGTAATAAACGCTCAACGTTGGATATCCTTGAAGAAATTGTAATTGATGAATATCAATCACGAAGACACAACACCATTCAACGTCACTTAAAACAAGCCAAACTCTCCCAACCCCAAGCTCACGTTCAAGAGATTGATTACTCACCTAGTCGAAAGCTGAATAAGGATACCATTGATCAACTGATGACCTGCCAGTTTATAACGAATCATCGAAATGTCATTATCCAAGGTGCCACCGGCACCGGAAAGTCCTACATAACGAATGCATTATGACGATATGTAATAGAAGAAGGATATACCGCAAGGTATATGAGAATGTATGATTTACTCACTGAAATGGTTC